>CAIOOA010000137.1 GCA_903859815.1 uncultured Methylococcaceae bacterium
CGTTGATGACGCGACAGAAAACTTGATGTTGATGCGAGACTTGCTTAAGGATCATTATCAAATCAAGGTGGCGAAGGATGGTGAGACGGCATTGAAGATTGCCCAGTCAGAAGCAAAACCGGACATTATCCTGCTTGACATCATGATGCCGTACATGGATGGTTATGAGGTTTGTCTAAAATTGAAGGAAGACGAAAAGACTTCATCAATTCCAGTCATTTTTCTGACTGCCAAGTCTGACCCGGAAAGCGAGTCCTATGGTCTGGAAATCGGTGCGGTGGATTACATCACCAAGCCAATCAGTCCTCCGATTGTGTTGGCTAGGATCAAGTCCCAGTTGCAAATCAAGTCAGCCAACGATTTTTTGGTTGACAAGGCTGTTTTCCTCGAACAGGAAGTGGTCAGGCGAAGTTTGGAAGTGTCTGCCATCCAAGAGTTGACCATGGTTGCCATGGCCACATTAGCGGGTTCCCAACTCTATGAAACCGGTAAACATCTCCGCCGAACTCAGTATTTTGTCAAAACGCTGGCAGAAAGGTTGAGATTTAACCCGCGCTTTGTCGGTTTTCTGTCGGATTATAATATTAATATGCTGTTTTGGGTGGCACCGTTGCATGATATTGGCATGGTTGCTGTTCCAAGCTACATTCTTCTTAAAGCGATTGACGACCCGCTATCATCGGAAGAGTTTGAATTAATCAAAGCTCATACGACACTTGGATATCAAGCCATTGAGCAGGCTGAAAAAACATTGAAGATTAAAGGTGATTATCTTGATATTGCCAAGGATGTCATCCTCTGCCATCATGAGAGGATGGATGGCAGTGGTTATCCGTGTGGGCTAGTTGGCGACGAAATCCCCATTTCAGCACGCTTAATGGCAATTGCCGATGTCTACGACGCTCATGTCAACGAACGCATCTATAAAGGCATCTCGTCGCATGAAAAGGCAGTCGAAAGCTTGATAGAGGGCAAGGGCAGCCTGTTTGACCCCGACATGCTGGATGCCTTTTTGGACATTCAAGACGATTTCCAGGCAATCAACCAGAACTTTCGGGATGTTTTCGATACTTGAGCATCAAGCTTAAGCCATAGGCTGATATAATGATTTTTTTTCATGAAATATAATTGTTTATTATTTAATATCTAAGTGGGATTCAAAATGTCAACTATTAAAACCTATGAGGGTCACTTTGGTGCTGCTGGGATGCGGTTTTGCATCGTAGCGTCCCGCTTTAACAGTTTCATTGTCGATCAATTGGAAGCGGGAGCCATTGATGCCTTGGTTCGCCATGGCGCAAGCATTGAAGACATTCATGTCGCCAAGACTCCGGGGGCGTATGAATTGCCTTTGGCTGTACAAGCGGCGGCGGCTAGTAAACGCTATGATGCCATTATCGCTGTCGGCGCGGTGATTCGAGGTTCCACCCCGCATTTTGACTATGTGGCGGGTGAGTGCGTCAAAGGCATCAGCAGTGTTTCCTTGAAACTGGGCATTCCCGTAAGCTTTGGGGTGTTGACGGTGGATTCCATCGAACAAGCCATTGAACGGGCTGGGACAAAAGCTGGCAACAAAGGCGCTGAAGCGGCCTTATCCGCCGTGGAGATGGTCAACTTGTTGCGTGGAATGGAAATTAAATGAACCGTTCACAAACGAGGATTCTTGCACGGCGCAGTGCCATGCAAGCCATTTACCAATGGCAAATGACTGGCTACAACCTTGCCGAAATTGAACGCCAGTTCATTGAGGAGCATGGTTTGGGCTATGCCGATCCGGCCTATTTCAATGAACTGCTGCATGAAGTGCCTAAAAATCTTGATACCATTGACAATGCACTGTCTGAATTCACTGACCGTCCCATCAGCGAAATCGACCCGGTGGAGCGTGCAGTGCTTAGGATAGGGGCTTATGAATTGCTTCATCGCCCCGAACTGCCGTTCAAGGTCATCCTTAACGAAAACATCAATTTGGCCAAGACTTTTGGTTCCATCCACGGGCATAAGTTCGTTAACGGGATTTTGGACAAAGTTGCCCACAAAATAAGAGCGGTCGAAATTGCTGCCTACGTTAATAAACGAGGCTGACCGATTTCAAATCTAACAAGAATAGCTTGGTAGTTTTGGTTATTCCTGCCAACTTTTTTTTGGTCTTCGTTTCTGGTAAGTCCCATGTCTATTGGAGAATTTGAATTAATCAGGCGTTTTTTTACGCGCCCCCCGCGCCGTTTCGACGTGGTGCAAAGTGTTGGCGATGACTGTGCGCTGTTAAGGCCACAAACCGGCAAGTGTCTGGCGATTACGATGGACACCTTGGTCGAAGGCGTTCATTTCATGGCTGGGACCAACCCGGAAAACTTGGGGCACAAAGCATTGGCAGTCAGTCTTAGCGATTTGGCTGCAATGGGGGCAACTCCTGCTTGGGTCACGCTGGCGCTTACTTTGCCGGACCCGGATGAGCGTTGGTTGAACGATTTTTCCAAAGGCTTCGCCACACTGGCCGACCAGTATGGTGTGGAATTGGTGGGTGGTGACACCACCCGAGGGCCGCTGTCCATCACAGTTCATGCCATTGGGTTTGTCGGAGAGGAAGGGGCCTTGCGCCGATCTGCCGCCTGTTGGGGGGACGGTATTTACCTGACTGGCGAATTGGGTTTGGCCGGGCTAGGGCTGGAAATATTGCTTGGAAAATCAACTCAAAATGTACCCCAGGCAGTGGCAAAGTTGGAGCGTCCGCAGCCCCGTGTCAATGCGGGCATCAGCCTGGCAGGTTTAGCCAATGCCTGCATCGACATTTCAGATGGGCTGGCAGCCGATTTGGGCCATATTTTACACGCAAGCGGGGTAGGTGCGACGCTCGATTGGACTGCCTTGCCGATGCCGTCGGCAGTCAGGCAATACATTGACTTGGGCGGTGATCGCTGGATGCCTTTACGGGCGGGCGATGATTATGAAATTTGCTTCACGGTTGCGGCTGAACGTGAAATTGAACTGGTAAGCAAGATGGGAGAATTTGGCTGTTCTTGTGTCCGCATTGGTCATATCGATCAACAAATGGGTTTGCGATTGAGGCAGGGCGGCATGGTTATTGATTTGGCCGAAATCGGCTATCAACATTTTCCTGTTGTGGACTGAAACGATGTCCAGCAAGCGTGAAAAAATCCCACCTAAATTGGTGCTGCAAAATCCGATATGCTTTTTGGCCTTTGGCTTTGGTTCGGGGCTCGCGCCGATTGCGCCGGGAACTTTCGGCACGTTAGCAGCCGTACCTTTCTATCTTATGCTTGCAAATCTGCCAATTCCGGCCTATTTGATTGTGACGTTTCTGCTATTTCTGATCGGCGTTTGGTTGTGTGGTCGATGCGAGCAAATCTTGGGCGTGCAAGATCATTCAGGGATCGTCTGGGATGAGTTTGTGGGGCTGTTCATCACCCTTGCCGCTGTCACGCCCTCGCTGGTCACAGTGACAGCGGGTTTTTGCCTTTTTCGCCTATTTGATGCGCTGAAGCCTTGGCCGATTAGCTGGTTGGACCGTCGCGTCCATGGCGGATTGGGCATCATGCTTGACGATGTGTTGGCCGGGGTTTTTGCTTGGCTGGGCTTACGCCTTTTCCTCAATGTTTGGCCTGTTTGATAGTGATGTCACGTTTTTCTATGCGTCTAATTCGGTTTTTATTGTTGGGATTGCTTTTGACAAGCCTCAGTGCTTGTGTCTGGCTACGCCTATTGGAATTGAAAAACCAGTTGTCAAATTTTGACGAAAACTTCACCACCGAGGCAAGCGACCATTTTACCTTGGTATTTAAAAACCCAGTGCTGATTAATGACGATTTTGTCACGCTTGCCAAGCTTCAACCGACTGTCAAACAATTGACACCGACAGGAAGCCGGTGGATTCAAGCCTTCCACAAGATCGATGGGAAAGGCAAAATACAACCGGGGATTGAGTTTTTCTTCACCTTGGATTTTGACCAAGATGATCGCTTGACCCGCTGGGACTTTTCTAAATTGTTCATGACCATGGTGCCGGCACAGTTCTTTGAGGACTCGATCCGTTCACTCGCCAAAGGGAAAGTCGATGAGGCAAACCATCGATTCAAGGTTGACCCAAAAGACCGGGCCAAAATATCGGTAAAACCTCCCACGTTGCAACAGATCAAGGAAGCCATGGGAGAGCCCGTGGAAAAGACCAAGGAAGACGGAAAGAATGTGTATGTTTACCGGTTCCTAGTGGATTCCCCGTGGATAGACCCAGAACACCAAGACCGGCGCATTACCAATGTCAGTCTTTATTTCGACCCCAAGACCGAGGAATTGACAAGGATGGGTGGGCGTTTTATCGGGCTTAAGATCAACATCAATTTGGTAAAAGATTGATTGGCATTATTGTTTTATGACGCTTCGCTGCCGTTCGCTAGGCACTGCCTCCAATAGTTTTCGAGTGTAGTCTTGTGAAGGATTAAACAATACTCGTTCGACTGGCCCGATTTCCACTATTTTTCCGCCGCGCATGACAGCCACTTGATCGGCCAGTTCCGCAACAACTGCCAGATCATGGCTGATGAATAAGTAGCTCAAGCCTTCTCGAGTGCGCAAATCCTTTAATAGGTTTAAGATTTGTTTTTGCACGGATACGTCCAAGGCACTGGTCGGTTCATCGCAGACAATCAGCCTAGGATTGACCGCCAAGGCACGGGCAATGCATATCCGCTGCCTTTGCCCACCCGAAAATTCGTGTGGGTAACGCAGTCGCGCATCTTTGGTCATTCCCACCGCTTCCAGCAATTCTTCTGAGCGCTGCCGCCGTTGCTGTTCCGTCATTTCGGGTTGCAAAGCCCTAATGCCTTCTTCGATGATATCGCCCACCACCATGCGCGGGTTCATGGATGAAAAGGGGTCTTGGAAGATGATTTGCATAGACTTGCATCTTTGGCGGCGGGCCTCGCCCGTGGAACCAGTGACATCCAAGCCGTCAAAGATGACTTGACCACCCGAACTGTCAATGAGGTTGAGGATGGCTTTGCCGAGGGTAGTCTTGCCACAACCGGACTCCCCCACCAAGGCCAAGGTCTGGCCTTTAGGCAAGCTGAAGGAAACCCCATCCACTGCACGGACATGATCGACCACGCGCTGGAACAAACCTTTCTTGATCGGGTAGTAAACCTTGAAGTCGTTCACTTCCAGTAGTGCCGGGGGAGTGGCAGATTTTTCACGCCCTAGGCAACTCTCCAACTTAGGGCGGGCATCAAACAATTGTTGGCTGTAAGGGTGTTGGGGGTGGGCAAAAAAGGGTTCACTGTCTGCCGCTTCGACGATTTCACCCGTGCGCATTACCGCCACCCTGTCGGCGATGGTGGAAACGATGCCGAGGTCATGGGTAATCAACCATAAGGCCATGCCGGTTTCTTGTTGCAAACGCTTCAATAGCTCAAGGATTTGCGCTTGAATGGTGACATCCAAGGCCGTGGTTGGTTCGTCGGCAATTAACAAATCGGGTTCCCCCGCCAAGGCGATGGCGATCATGGCCCTTTGTCTCATGCCGCCGGAAAATTGATGCGGGTATTCGTTTAGGTGTTGGACTGGTCTAGGCATTCCAACTTGCCGCAACAATTCCACCGCACGGGATTTCACATCAGCGGCACTCAGTTCAAAATGTAGGTTTAACACCTCACCAATTTGCTGCCCAATGGTCATGACAGGGTTGAGGGAACTCATTGGGTCTTGGAAGATCACTCCAATGCGCTTGCCTCTGATTTTGCACATTTCAAATTCGGGCAGGTTAAACAAGTCAACGCCATCCAGCTTGGCGGAGCCTTGCAGTATATGCCCTCCTAGTGGCAACAGGCGTAACACCGACAAGGCTGTCACTGACTTGCCAGAACCAGATTCGCCGACTAGGGCGAAAGTTTCCCCATGATGAATGTCAAAGCTAATGCCTTTGACCGCAGGAACTTGTTCGATGCCTTGGCGAAAGGCAACATGGAGGTCTTTGACCGACAGCAATGGAGTGTCCATGGTATGAACTTGTGGCTGCTATGGCGTGATTTTTCTACATTCCAAGTAGAACCGTTTTTCATCCGCTTCGCCCATGGAAAAGGTCTTGCGTGGCAATGCACCATCCTTGGCAATGCTTTTGAACAAGCTGAACTTCGAAAGGGCAGGCAGTATGAAACCTATCGAATCGGGTTTGTTGCTCAATTTAATAACGGCCTCTTCACCATGGATATAATCCAATTCCGCCGTAAGGCTGTGTTTCAGAAAGTCGTCCAGGAAAGCTTGAAGTGAGGCAACTTCAAGGGTTAATCTCGGGTTTTGGATCAAGGCCACCCCATAGCTACCTTGGGCTAGAAAAGGGATAGCATGGGTTTTACCATCGGTATAGGATTCGGCAATTTCTTTTGCTTCCTTAATCGATTTGCACACCTTTAGAAATAGTTCCATCCCATTATCAAGAAAGTATCGTTCCATGCGCTCCAATACCTTGTCGGGAGGGGCTTTAAACAGGACTCTGTGGATGGCTTCGAATTCCAAGCCTTCGTCATGGAGGTTAACCAATTCCACCAAGGCATAACGCGATGGATGTTCCATTATCGAATCATCAGTCGCTTCAGCCTTGTTTTTCTCCCAAATGGCTTTGGCTGTGGCAAATGAATGGTTGCCATCACCCATTGCAAACAGCAATATATTGCGGTCATCAACGGGCTTGTCAATGTCAGGGCCGGCCAAGCGGGTTATGGCTTCGGCTATGGTTTGAATATGATTTGGGTCGTCAATCAGATAACCCTTAATATGACCGCCATCCAGCATTAAGTCAACATCGTAAAGCTTTTCCAAACCGAGCTGGAATAATGGTTCAATGACGGTTTTTTCCGGGTCGTCGATCAGCACCATGATATGGGGCAGTTCGATTTTCGCATTCTCCCGTACTTTGATTCTCGGCGGCAAGCGTTCCACAATGGTGCCTTCCGTGGCCCTGATCAGGCTTTTGGAATCAGCGCTGTAATCATAGTGTTCCAAGTCGAGTGCGACGATCAAACCCTTGCGAGATGGGGCGTGTGAGGTTTTTCGATCCACTAAAATAAATCCAGGCGACTGTTCAATCAGCGTACCATCATCGAGGTATTGTTCCATCGCTTGGTTGATATTGCTGATGCGTTCATTCTTGTCAGCATCTTCAAGATAAATTTCAGGAAAAGTAAGCCTCAAAGTCGAGGGAGCAGCACCCACAATTTCTTCAACTTGATCCCAGTAATCTGCTTGTGAGGTATATTGGTCACAAGCGATGACCGCCCAGTGGGTCAGGTCTATTTCAGGGTTTGGCAAGAGGATGGTGGGGATGTTAAGACCTATGTTATCTAAGTTCATATTGGATTCTTTGTTTTATGATGTTCAATGATGGATTGGGTAAAGTCTAATAAATCATCAAGGCCGTAAACAATTACGGATTTGACAATTTCAAGATTTAAACCCTGATACTGATGAATTGCCGTGTTGCGGAAGCCGACCATTTTTCTCATATTATTTCCAGTGGAAATGGGAATAATATTTTTCACGACTAACAATTCAAAACTTTCCGCGCTTGAATTGGGGATGCCGAGCTTATAATGTTTGATGACATGATTGGCTAGGTCAATGGCTTGCTCGCAAGCGCGGGTTATATTGAGTATGGCCGCATCTTGGCGACTATAATCATTGGAGAAATTATCACCAGCAAGTGCATATTCTTCCCTAACTCGTTCAATGCAACGATGGATGCTCTGTACTTTATTGATGACTATATCGTTACTATTCATACCGCATAGGCCCTGCCGGTTTTCCAGAATTCATCCAATATGCATTTACGCTCATCGTTAAGTTTCTGGTAATAAGAGAGTACCATCATCTCGAACTCATCCACTGCATAGCGATCTTCGCAAAAAATAAGCCTTTCAGAGAATATGATCTCCTTTTGAAATACTGTGGAAACTTGGCGCAAATTGATTAAATCAACGGGCTTTTTCAGCATGGATTCCAAACTAAACCGCAAAGGCTTTAATAATAATGATCCTAGTTGTACAGCTTGTAAGACGGGAAGCAGCAAGGCTATATCCACATCACTATCAGGCCACTCATTATTTGTACCCCATGATCCAAATAGATAGATAGCCTGAGTTTTGGGGTAATCTTTCATGACTTCCTGGACTATGGCGTGATGGGGGGTTAAAGCTGCCATTGGCGTTTATTCCGCCCGCCTTGGGTCAAACGCATCCCTGACAGCGTCGGCAAACAGGTTGGCCGCCAAAACCAATGCGAACATGAATACAAAGGCAGCCGATAGTGACCACCATACTACAGGCTCACGGGCCATTTCCAACCTCGCGCTATTAATCATATTACCCCAACTTTCCGTAGTGGGGTCTACGCCGATATTCACATAGGATAAGACTGCTTCGGCCAGAACCAAAGAACTGAAATCCAAGGCGACAGAGATCAACACCAAGTGAAACACATTAGGCAAGATATGGCGCAGCAATATCGTCGACTGATGGACACCTAAAGCCCGTGCCGCTTGAACATATTCCAATTCGCGCAATTTCAGTGTTTCAGCGCGCAATAAACGACATAAACCTGTCCAGCTAGTCAATCCTAGAATCATGCAAAGAAACAATAACCTAAAATCGGCACGTAAGGCAAGGCTGGCAAATTCGTCTTCATGTCGCGCCATGTACGCTTGCATCAACAACATGGAAGCGGCGATAAGCAATACACCGGGAATCGAGTTAAGCGTAGTGTAAATGTACTGGATAATATCATCCACCCAACCGCGAAAATATCCTGCTAGTATGCCTAAAGCCAAAGCCAAGGGCAAGGTGATAAATGTGGTCAATGTGCCTATGAGCAAGCCCGTGCGAATGCTCTTCAGGCTTTGGAAAAAAACATCTTCACCCACCTTGTCAGTGCCAAACACATGGTATTTTAAACTCAATTCTCCCAAGGCAAAACTCGTCAAAAGCAGTAGCAATAGGGTCAACAACACTGCCCGCCATGGCACGTCAGTCCTTCCTTCTGTAATTTCCATTGTGCAGGGGACAAATGCCATCTTGATCGATTTTGCTCTAATCAAAATTAATGAGGCTGCCAAAACCGACCATGCCAATAATCCTTTCAATAATCCTTCCATTCCTGTACGCAATATATCGAGATATTTTTCATTTGCATCGGTCAAGTGGGCGCCACCATGGATAAGACGCGGATAAGCACGACGGGTAACCCCATCTTCACCGATGATGGTTTCGCGGGCAAAACCATAAATGGCAAAGGGTGCAGAATAAGTCTTCTCGGTGTTTAGGCGTAATGGACTGGCCCACCAGTCCAGCAGACTGATGGCTTCGGTCTTGAATTTCCCCTCATTGGCTTGACCCTCTGGAGGATGGAAATGGATGGAATCGAGAATTGCGAACCCAAAATAAAAGATTAGAACGGTCAACGAAACCATTGCGCTTTTACTTCGTGCCACTTTCCGCCAAGGTCTACGCAAATGCTCTTTGCTGCGGGTACGGATAATCGCCGTTGCCAGCATGAGCAACAGAATGAAAAATAAGGTGTCAGTCCAGAAGAAGATCATATTAATTCAAACGGACACGGGGATCGACTAGGGTATAGGAAATATCGGTCAATAGCAGACCTAAGATGTAAAGTGCCGAACCTAGGAATACCATGGCCCTAACGATGGCGAAGTCCTGTTTATTAATGGCATCAATGGTATAGCTTCCAAGTCCTGGAATGCTGAAAAACGATTCCGTGATTAAACTACCAATGAATAGCAGTGGCAATACCACGACTACGCCAGTCAATATGGGTATCATCGCATTCTTTAACACATGGGTGAATAACACATAAGTTTCACTTAAACCTTTAGCCCGTGCAGTACGCACATAATCCTTCTCGACCTCTTCCAAAAACAAGGTTCGATACCAGCGAACCCCGGAGCCAATCCCGGCTATGACGCTGATAATGACCGGCAACACTAAAAATTTCAGCGCATTCCAGCCTAAATCATACCCTGAAATGGGGGTGAGTTGCAGCAACTTACCCATGACGAACTGTCCCCCGATGATATAAAACAGCGAGGAAATCGACATCATTGCCACACAGAGCGCCACCCCCCAAAACTCCAAATAGGTCATGCGGAAAAACACCAGCATCAAGGCGAGGCTGATATGAACCAGCAAGCCGACCAGCAATGAAGGTGCTGCAATTGCCAACGAAGGCCACATGCGCTGGCTGATGTCCGCGCCTATGTCTTCGCCGTTGTCGGCCCGGCCAAACCTAAATAAAAACAGCCCGACAGATTTTTGATAAAAAATGGTCTCGGTGAATTGCTTGATGCCTCCCGCTTGATCGTTTCTGAACAGAGGCAAATCATAACCCCGTTCTTGTTTCCATTTGGTGACAGCCTCGGCGGTGACGTGTTTCTGGCCTAGATGCATACGTGCCATGTCGTCGGGGCTGTTGACGACAAAAAACAGCACGAAGGTAAGAATATTCACGCCGATCAATAAAGGCACGGCGTAGAGAATGCGGCGGATGAGGTATTGGATCATGGGTTATTGTTACACGATACTAATCAGGATAGGCGTTTTCTGGTTCCCACGCTCCAGAGTGGGAACCTGTCTTGACCGCTCCTGCGGTCAACGATGAGGCGCTGGAGCGCCGGGGTATGCATTCCCACGCTGGAGCGTGAGGAACGAGAAGGAAATATTAAGCCCAATCGCTAAATACTTCAATCAAACCCGGTAGGCCCGCATAATTCCGGGCGCTGGAATAACGCCAGTACGTCGGTTCGTCCACATAGCCGCGTTTGACCGGGTTATTGTGGATGTATTCCAGCTTTTGAACCAGCATTTCCTGATTTTGCAAGAGTTGCGGGTGAGTGCCTTCTTCCCAGATTTGATGTTCCCGGTCAACTTTGTGATGCTTCTTGTAGAAGGCGAATTGGTCGAGCATCCTTGTGGCATCATGTGCCTCGAAATATCGTACCAGCATTTTCGCTGTGTAGGATTTAAAGCTGTGTATTTCATGCGGTAGGTCGTCCGCATCGGCAATCCAGTGCATGTGGTTTTCCAGAATCACATAGCCGTATAGTCTCAGTTCGCGCTCGCGTTGCAGGAAGGCAAGGGAATCGAGGATTATTTGCGCAGTATCCGGGCGGGTGAATACCGGTATCCAGTTGATTATGGTGCAGGTCAGGAAATGCGGACTGCGGTTTTCGTAGATACGGTATCGGCTTCGGCCCATCTAGGTATGTCTCGTTTGATATTTTGGTTATTCTGGTTTCTCACGCTCCTGCTTACTTCTGGTTCCTCACGCTCCAGCGTGGGAACCTGTCTCGACCGCTCCTGCGGTCAATTGCGCGACGCTGGAGCGTCTGGGTATGCATTCCCACGCTGGAGCGTCACTGCCATTAAGTTAAGCAAAAAACCGCCAGATTTGCGATGATTATACGATTTTGAGTCAACAATGGATAAAAAGAGCAGGCGTTGGAAACCAGTCGGACACTCATTTTGGGCAGTGCGTTCA
>CAIOOA010000138.1 GCA_903859815.1 uncultured Methylococcaceae bacterium
CGGCGGTGGCGAGCAGCAAGTTCACCCGCGCCTTCCAAGCGGCCCACAGCAACAGCGGCCAGACAATGTAAAACTGCTCCTCGATGCCCAGCGACCACAGATGCAGCAGCGGCTTGGATTCCGCCGTGCTGTCGAAGTAGCCGCTTTCCCCCCACAGCACGAAATTGGAGACAAAGCCCGCCCCCCCCGCGGTGTGCTTGCCCAATTGCTGGTACTCATCGGCCAGCAGCGCGAACCAACCGAGCGTGTCACTGGCAATCAGCACCAACAGCAAGGCGGGGAATATGCGCCTGATGCGCCGGCCGTAGAATTCGGCAAAGCTAAAACGGTCGCGCCGCAGATTGCCGACGATGATGGTCGAGATCAAAAAGCCGGAAATGACGAAGAAAATGTCCACGCCGACGAACCCCCCCCTGAGCAAACCGGGGAAGGCGTGGAAAATCACCACGGATAGCACCGCCACGGCGCGTAGGCCGTCGATGTCGGGGCGATAGCCTGAACCGTGAAGGTGTTTGTCGTTTGCGCCTGGATTGGCGGCGTAGGTGTTTATTTCAGCGCGTTTTGATGTCATTAGTGCGTTCTTTCATGATCCTGTTTACGGCAAATCATACTTGACGCACCGGATGACCGTCATGCAAAGCCACTCACCAAATAAGCGCCCGCTTGCAGGGTGCATGAAATCGGGCCGGTGTCGGCCCGGTTCCCCCAGACCCTAAGCAAGCCCAGTCCTTCTGCGTCAACGATTGGCTAATCATTGACCAATGTCTTTAAAGTCAGCAAATACGCGGCGAAAGCTGAGTTTTGCAAGGCGCTGTCCACAGAAATTGTGGATAAGTCCGGGCCTGTGCGCGACCCGATGCCTGTTTGGGCAAGCCAAGCTTTGCCGCGATTGCGATTTGGTGCGCTTGGATTTTTCCCTTACCGGGCAGACGACGATGCACTTTTCTGCTTCTTTGTGCAAAAGCTGATAAACGACCCGTCAGGATTTGCAGTCGGGGTTTTCTGCTTGCCCACCCAGGTGCGCCAGTCGGTTTCCAAATAATAGATGTCGAAACTAGGCAAGGATTGCGCCTTACCGCGTTGGTTATAAAGGGTTATAAAGGGTTATCGGTTGAAAAAAAATATGCAAGGTTTTGATTTTAATAAAAAAATAAGCATATGCGCGTCCACGCAACTACGGTAAAGCGTCCACGCAACTACGGTAAAGCGTCCACGCAACTACGGTAAAGCGTCCACGCAACTACGGTAAAGCGTCCACGCAACTACGGTAAAAAGTGCCAAGTTATCCACAGATTTCCGCATTAAAGGAAAACAACTATTCTCCTCTAATGCGGAAGAAGGTCGCTGGCGCGGGTCATCTTGCGGCGGCGGGTCCCCGCCGTCTTCTTCTCGGCCTTCTTGGTGATGGCGCGTTGCTGGCTGGCTGTCGGTTCAATCTCTGCTTTGATCGTGTCATCAATGACCGTGTAATCGTTCAAAATTCCCACAGATTTCATGGCATCGTGCGCCTTTATGATGGTCGCCTTGGTCTGCCGTTTGTTGGTGTTTTCCAAACCTGCAATGCTTGTCAGTGTTTCAAACTTGTGTGCTGCCGGGTTAATGTGAGTCGCGTAATACCCATATATTGATTTCGCAGTATTATTCCTGCCCAAAGCCCGTCTTTTCTCAATATTTAACTTTGAAAACGTATCGAATCCAAACAAAATGGCAAATCGCGGGTTGAGATATATTTCATAATTCATTGCTTCATCCCTGCCCCCGCCATACAAAAGCTGTCCAAAATACCGCTTGCCGTGGTCAACAACGTCTAAAACGCCGCCGCACAGCCGTACAATGACGCTGTGAAGCCGTTTATAATTCTCCGCTCCATCCGTTATCCCCAACGCTTTCAAAAGCTGATATGCCGAAAACGTCACGGCAGTACCCATGGGGGAATTTCGCGCTATATTTAGGATTTCAAGATAAACATCGAGGTCAGATTGGTCGAACTGTTTCCCCGTGAATAAGATTTTCAGCCCTGCAACGCTAAAAACTTCCTCGCCTTCGATGTAACGCCGGTTTTCTTTTCCATTGCTACTCAGTGCAGGAAAGAGTGCCGACCGAAAAAGGGCATTCGGTGCTGCCCTATACTCTTCGCCCCAGCAAACCGGGAACTGCACGGGTACGCTTTCCTCGTTTTTTGGCGGCGGCGGTGTCGGCTCCGGCATGGGGATTTCGCAATCGAGTTCATATCTGCCCAGGCTGACGAACGCATATACGGCACTCGGTGACATACCACCTGCGAGCGCTTCGCTGGCTTTTTTTTTCATGTTTTTGATCCTCTCGTAAAGTGAGCAAATTGAACAGCCGGCCTCCTACTATCTCGTCCATCCGGCCAATACTAACGCACCCACTGCAACCACTGCCAGCAACACCCACAGCCGAATAAGAAAGGGGTCACGAATAAGAAAGGGGTCAGGTCTTTCTTTTTGCCTACCAACCTCAATCAAATTGGGTCAGATAGGAAATCCAGCACATCGGCTAGAGGATGCGGCTCGTCATCGCCAATCTCTTCAAGCAAGGCTTCCACCATGGCGCAGCCCGGTAGGGCGCAATACCGGCTCCGCCGCGTATTGCGCCGAATGGAAGTTAGCCCCGGACGGGCCTTTCCCATTCTCTTGGAGTGCAAGGCTTGCCTTGCCGGGGTTCGCAACTGTTTGTAAATACCAGCAAGGCAAGC
>CAIOOA010000139.1 GCA_903859815.1 uncultured Methylococcaceae bacterium
CGGCGTGTAGGGTAGGGTAAGATTGCAGTATCTCCGCTTCCCCCACGCCTAAACGCCTGGCTTGTTCCAATACCCATACCGGGATGCGAGTGCGCACGATGCACGGCTCACCACCGCAGACATTGGGTTGGCTTTCAATGCCCGGAAATGCCTCGCCCAAATCTGTGACCACCCATAGCAAAAGTTGGGCCTTTTCCGCTCTGGTCATCTGAGACAGTAGGGTTTGAGCGTTTTGAAGCGGGGTGTTCATACATTGATCCGATCAAAAAAATTGACCACTAGAATTTCTCCTCAAAACTCCCATCCTCAAGCCTTGAATAAATACTGTCAAACCATACCGCTGGTATTTCGTTTAAGCCCCGCCGTATCCATTCCTGCCACCATTTCGAGGCTTCATTGAAGTCTTCCCGATTGAAGCGGGACTCCGTCATTCGAAAGGTGTCCTTATGGTAAACGACCATATCAAGGGGGAAGCCCACATCGGTTGCACTGGTTCGCGTCGCGTCAAAGGCGAGAAACCCGACTTTGAGCGCCCAAGGCAATGAATCGGTATGATGCAAGGCCCTGTCTAAAATCGGTTTGCCGTAACCGGTTTCACCGATCACGTAATAGGGCGAGGCCGGTGTTGATTCAATCCAATTACCTTCCGGGTAAATCATATAGAGCTTGTGTTCCTTATCATTTTCCAATTGTCCCCCGACGATGGCATAGAGGTTGAACCATATATTGGCATTCCGCAAAGCCTCGCCGTCTTCCTGAGCCACGCGGCGCACTTGGAAGCTGAACGCATTAACCGCTTTATAGAGTTTGTCGAATTGCCCTGCTTGCTCCTCCAAGACTTCTTCAAAATAAGTGACCGCCTTATCTCTCACCGAGCGCAAGCCCGATGTCATCAGAAACAGGCTATGGTGATTGTGCTGGTGTATCGTGAGCTTGCGCGCGGTGATAAATTCGGTGCCTGAGGTGATGCGGGTATCCGCAATCGCCAACAGCCCGGAGTCTAATTTCATGCCAAGGCAAAATGTCATAGGGTTTATTATGGTGTGATGAAAAAATTCAGGCTATTGTACTATGCTGCTGTGCTTATTCCGCTTCCCCTCTAATTAGCTTCTTATACCATCCCGGATGATGCTTCGCCGCCCAAGCCCGCGTGACCGTGCCGCGTATCATCGCGCCCAAAGTTCCGCGCACCCAGAATGCAGCATAGATGTGGACGATGATGCCGGCGATCATCACAAACGCGCATAAAGCATGCAGCAACACGGCGACACGCACGATGTCGATATGAAAGTAATCGGCAAACCAAGGTCGCCAGATGACAATGCCGGTTAACAATAGGGTCGGAATCGTGGCAATCATCGTCCAAAACAGCATTTTTTGACCGGCGTTGTAACGGTCCACTTCCGGCAAGCGGTCCTCGCGGTTTTTGACGACATCCATGATATGTTTCAGCCATACGATGTCATTCCGGCTCAGTAAGTTGTGATGCCAGAATTTCAAGGCCAGCAATGCAAACGAGATGAACATCACCACGCCGATGAAGGGATGCAGGATGCGCGTCCACACCGGCCCGCCGAAAAATTGGGTAAACCAGAACATCGATGGATGGAACAATGCCAACCCGGAAAAAGTCAGCAGTAAAAAGGTGAGGGCGGTGATCCAGTGGTTCAGCCGTTCCAGTGGGTCATAGCGTTTGATCAGACGGGAAGAATGTTCGGTCATGCTTTTTTCTCCTCTTCTTCCTCGGTTTCATTGGGTCCGATGGTGACATAATGGAAG
>CAIOOA010000140.1 GCA_903859815.1 uncultured Methylococcaceae bacterium
ACGGCTTGCAGTACTATGGGGGTTCTGACTCCTGCACGGGTTCGCTTCCCATGCAGGCATCCCCGCTTACTGCGCACAGCCTTCCCGACATCCCATCCCCAAACACACCATGACGCCCTACCCTCGTTTGTTTCGCCATGATCAACGGGGCCGGTGATTTCCAGGCTTCGCCACAAATCCGCAGTCGCCTAAGTCACACCGCCGAATCGGGTTCGTTAACCTACGGGCTGTCGGTTCGCCTCCGGTTGCTCCCCACCCCGCCTCGCGGCGACGCAGTTACCTTCGGCTTCGGGGGTTATGGCTTCCCCCGGCGCGGACTTCCACCGCACTGACTATGCGCCCTCACGGGCGCACGGATTCCGGCATTCATGCCGAAATGACGGGTCTCAACCACTTGTGTATAACGGCGAGCGCTCCGCGTGGCAATGCTCAAGTAGTTACAATCAAGGACTGGCATATCCCACCCAAGCCTGTAAAATTGAAGTTTCAAACTTCAATCTGCACAAAATCCCATGATCCCCCGCACCGCCGAACTGACCGTCAAACGCCTAGCCCTTGGCTTCCCGATAGTCGCTATCACCGGCCCTCGCCAAGCCGGTAAAACGACCTTGGCACGGGCGGTGTTTGCCGAGAAACCTTATGTCAGCTTGGAAGACCCGGAAGAGCGCGAATTCGCCGCCGCCGACCCTCGCCGTTTCCTTGCCCGTTTTGCGGAGGGAGCAGTCATCGACGAAGCCCAACGCTGCCCGGATTTGTTTTCCTATCTGCAAACGGTGACGGACTTGCGCGGACGCATGGGCGAATTCATTTTGACTGGCTCGCAGCAATTCGGCCTGATGTCGGGCATCAGCCAATCCTTGGCCGGACGTGTGGGCTTGGTTCAGTTGCTGCCGTTTTCCATGACGGAACTGCAAGCCGTGGGGCGATTGCCGGAAGCTGTGGACACGTTGCTGTTCCAAGGCGGCTACCCGCCCTTGTATGACCGCCCTCTGCAACCGAATGACTGGCTGCCCAACTACGTCATGACTTATCTGGAGCGCGATGTGCGGCAGTTGCTGGCAGTGCGGGATTTGGCGCTGTTCCAGCGATTTCTGAAACTGTGCGCGGCCCGCACCGGGCAGTTGCTCAACCTGTCTTCGCTGGCGGTCGATTGTGGCATCTCGCATGTCACGGCTAGGCAATGGCTGTCGGTGTTGGAGGCCGGTTACATCGTGTTTTTGCTGCCGCCTTATCACCGCAATTTCGGCAAACGGCTGGTGAAAACCCCCAAGCTGTATTTTCTCGACACCGGGCTGGCGGCGCATTTGCTCGGCATCCGCAACGCACCCACCTTGGCGACCCATGCCCAACGGGGCGCGTTGTTTGAAACTTTGGTGGTGGCGGAATATGTCAAACGCGCCTTCCATGCCGGTCAAGCCGCCGACTTGTATTTCTGGCGCGACAGTGCCGGGCATGAGGTGGACTTGCTGTCGGAACAAGGCGGCAAGCTGCAAGCGGTGGAAATCAAATCCGGCGCGACCCTGGCATCGGACTGGTTCGCGGCTCTGCGCCGTTGGCAGTCATTCGCTGGCGAAGAAACCTTGCCTCCTGTGTTGATCTACGGCGGCGACGCGGTTTATCAGCGCGAAGGTGTCGAGGTAATGGGGTGGAAGTCGTTGGCGGGGAGTTAAATTTTCACGCAACGACGCAACGAAGAATTGCTTCACGTTGCGACTTTGCGTGAGGTTTTCTTTTATCTTTCGTCGTACCCACGCTCCCCGTCAAATAGCATTGGATTTATGAGACAGCGCAAGCGCTTATTGCACAGGGATAGTCTTGATATAATCACCTAAACTCATCCCCAAACCATACCATTCACCCGCCATATCATACATCATGGTCATACCATCATAAACAGGTGTAAGGGTAGTCATCGCTGAACCTCCTTTAATGGGTGGATCGGGGTCATATTGGATATCGAGCATAACCGATTGGGTAAAGTCATGACCATTACTGTTATCGTTTTTAAACACGGTCTTAACCAATGCCAAAGCCATGTCAATACCGGCAGTCACGCCAGCGGCGGTTACTATTTTTCCATCAAACAGATAACGTTGGTTTGACATTGGAATAGCACCGAAATGCGCCAAAAGCTCATCGGCCCGATACCAGTTACTCGTTGCCATTTTCCCCTGCAAAAGCCCAGATGCTCCCAGTATCCAAGAACCAGTGCAAACGCTGGTCGTCCAAATACTGGTTTTGTCTATTTTCTTGACCCAGCTAATCAGGCTGGGGTCTTGCGCCATTGTGGCAGTCTCAACTGCACCTCCGGTAAGCACCAGCACCTCAAGATTGTCAGTATTGGCTATCGTCCTGTTTGCTGTCAATTGCAATCCGCTGTTCGTGGTAATTAAGGTTTTATAGGCTCCTGCACTGTCTTTACTGGCAGAAATTAACATAGGTCTCAATCCAGCGGTGCTGAATACTTGAAACGGCCCCAATACGTCCATGGCGTTTACCCCGTCATAAACCAAGATTCCAATACCGCCTGATAAATATGCCTTATTGGCATCATAGGTAGGACGAATATTAGGCTCTGGCTGAACCTTCATAAGTTCTGCATGGGATAATGGCGTGTTATTGGGTACTGCGGCCACATTAAATGATAATGGGGTGTTGTTGTGGTATATATCGTTGTCAACCGAATACCCAACAAACAGTTGTAAATCACCTGTGACACCAGTAATGCTAGTGTGTATAAAGTCCTGTTGAGTTGTTTTCAACGTGAGTTTTGTGATATTGGAAACCAAGCTTGACGGGTTGCCGTTCCAAGGTATCCAAGTGTTATCTTGGGTGACCATATATAAATTGCCTTTATATTTTGCCACCAAATGAATCTTTGCATCCTTGCCTACCTGTTCGGCAGGCACATCCAGTTTACACAAAACAGTTATTTTATGCTTTGAATCAAATGCTGTTCCGGTATAGGCACCGTTATCCACCAAAGTGCCAATGGAAAACTTTGCGGATGAGGCGTTGCCACTCAGTAAGCTAATAGCACCCGAATCAATAGTGACGGCATGGGAAAACTGGCTATTGAAAAGCAATAAACTCAAGGCCAATAATGCGCCATGCCAATGGCGTGAATTAGCCAGGATTCGGTTATTTTTCATTTTTTGACAAAATTTCATTATTCTGAATACCAAAGTTAGGGTCGGTGTTAAAAATGCATAATATATAAGCAAATCAAGTGCCATAAATATAATGATTTTTCATTTTTTTATATATAACAAGGCATTAGATTTTTATTGGGATAATTACCTTAGTCAATATTTCGCACCCCGTGTTATTTACCTGAATCACCTGTGTTATTTGCCCTAAAATCAATTCCCGCAACTGATAGGAGACTTGCGCAAAAATGTGTTGAATCAAGGGCTTTTAGGGTACTGAAACCGTTTGTAGTCCCGGCTTCAGCCAGTTCTATTCGGTCAGTTTGCCGCCTAAAGAAGGGACTAAGAATGCTGACTTAATGGCAGTGGCGAGGAGTGGGAACGATTAAAGACCGGCTAAAGCCGGAACTACGAACGATTGCGGCATCCATGCCGGAATGACGGTCTTCCAGCATTTGCGTATACCGACAAATGCGGAGCGTGGGAACGATCAAATGCTGGCGAGGCGGACAGCGGACAGCGGACAGCGGACAGCGGACAGCGGACAGCGGTCAGCGGACAGCGGACAGCGGTCAGCGGTCAGCGGTCAGCGGTCAGCGGTCAGCGGTCAGCGGTCAGCGGTCAGCGGTCAGCGGTCAGCGGTCAGCGGTCAGGGGTCAGCGGTCAGCGGTCAGCGGTCAGCGGTC
>CAIOOA010000141.1 GCA_903859815.1 uncultured Methylococcaceae bacterium
CTATTTTTCCCTATGAACTATTGGAAAGCAGAAGAAATGACAGGCGGAATGCCGTCGGGGGTTCGCAAAAAATCGAGCATCAGCGCATTGACCCGCTCGTGAACCTCGGCCTGCACCCAATGGCTTGCGTCGGGGATGCGTTCCAATTGAAGCTTGGGGACCCACGGTTCCAGCCCTTCGGTCAGGCGGATGCCCAAATAGCGATCCTGTTCGCCCCAGATCAACAAAGTGGGGATGTCGATGCGCGGGATGGCTTGTTTGTACACAAAGGGATTGATCCGAAACAGCGCACGGTAGTAATTGATGGTGGCCGTGAGCGCCCCCGGTTGGGCGATGGCTTGTTTATAGTGCGCGATGTCCGCATCGCTAAAGGCTCCGGGGTGTATGGGATCGTTGCGCAGGGTGCGTTCCAACCCGGCATAATCGTATGAACGGATTAGCCTTTCCGGTAGCCAAGGCAATTGGAACAGAAACATGTACCACGATTTGCGCAACTGCGAAAAGCCGGTGATTTCTTCAAGGAAGCGTTGTGGATGGGGGGCGTTGAGGATAATCAGTTTTTCCACCGCCTCCGGGTGGCACATGGCAAAGTTCCAAGCAATCGCGCCGCCCCAATCATGTCCCGCCACAACCGCGCGTTGTTCCCCAGCGTGGCGGATGATGCCCAGCACATCGCCAAGCAAGGCTTCCAAGCAATAATGCCCTACCCCTTTCGGCTTGTCCGACAGGTTGTAACCGCGTTGGTCCAGCGCAATCACCCGATAACCGGCGGCGGCAAGCGCCGGAATTTGATGCCGCCATGCATACCAGAATTCCGGGAAGCCATGCAGCAAAACCACCAATGGGCCACTGCCGCACTCCACATAATGCAGATGCACACCGTTGACGACGGCATACCGGTGAACCCAAGCTTCCGAACCTATTGCATCGGAATCAACCATAACGCCAGCATCATTCTCTATCATGGCCTATCCCAAGCCATCCGTGCGTGACACGCTGACATGACGAGCTTCACCGTCATCCCATACGTTGACCTCCCAAGGGTTGCAGCATACCTCGCAGTCTTGCACCAGATTCCCCTCCACATCGGGTTCCAGATAAACCTCCACGGATTCTCCGCAGTAGGGACAGATGACGATGAATTGGTCTTGCATTTTACGCTTAGGCAGTTTCATTGTAGTGTGCCGGAATTGACCGGATGGACAAGTCGGGCGAGTTTAAAGTCATGTGTTGCTTTAAGTCGTCATTGTATTCCGCGTGATGAGTGGTTCGCCAACTGTTTTCTTGGCATCGGCTGAAATTAAGTTTGCATCCGGGTTTCAATCAAAATAATTTCTCTCTATCAACATTTATTTGCACGTCTGGAAAGCAACCTCGATGCAGTGATGGGACGGCAGCTTGGCAATATCGCCGAGCCCTTAACCAAAATTGACACTGAACAGGTGGAATCATTTTTGCCTTCACCGATTCGATTTAAGGGGCAACCACAACCCCGGTTTTGGGAAATGGAAGAGACACAGACAGACTTTGGAAAAATCGAAACATCTGCAACCGGACTGTTGCATCTCATGTTGGCAGAGTTTGGGCTGATTTATGCGAACGACTGGTTTATGTTGCCTCATCCTGTGGAGAGCATTATCCCTTCCCAAACTGGACAGGGCATGAGCGGTTACGAGGCCGCCTGGCCGAACGAAACCGAAGAGCCGCCAGTTGCAACGGATGAAACCGTAAAAATCCGCTATGCGTTGGGTGCGACGGTACCGAAAAATTGGATACCTTTTATTCCCGTTCACGCTGAAGGCAACCTAAGTGAAATCCGTCTACAACGTGCGCGCATGGTTAATGGTGAACCGCCCCTTGGATGGATTTTATCCGAACCGCGATCACCTTATTTCGTTGAGGAAGAAGAAGTGCCGCGATCTGGGGTTTATGTGGAACGCTCTTGGCAACGAGTACGCTGGATAGGAGGCAAGACATTCGTTTGGGTCGGGCGTCGTAAAACGGCTGGAAGGGGAGAAGGCTGGGGCAAACTCGTGTTTGACCAGATTGTGGATTTACCGGTGAAGAAAACAGACTGACTGTTGCTTTCTCCCTAGGTCTGTCGTGGGTGGCCGACTAATGTCTTAGATTATTAATCGGCCAATTTCAAGCATCAACCAGCCAATAACTCGAAGCCGTTCGACCGTCAATACCCAATACTATTGAATGAGTCCCTCCCCCAACGGGTATTAAGGTGTCTACACATTCAATCTGACTGTCGGTCATTAGCAAGCCTCGTCCTTCACCGGATTGGTAAGTTTGCCAATCTGTTCAATCTCCACCGTCACAGTATCGCCGTCCTTTAACCATACTGGCGGATTACGGGCCATGCCGACGCCATGGGGAGTGCCGGTCAGTATGACCGTACCCGGCAGCAAGGTCGTGCTGCCGCTCAAGAATTCAATCAAGCTTGGCACATCGAAAATCATGTCATCGGTATTCCAGTCTTGCATGATCTGAGCGTTTAGAATGGTTTTGATGTTGAGATGGTTAGGATTGGGGATTTCATCGGCGGTAACCAAAACCGGGCCAAGTGGGCAGAAGGTGTCGAAGGTCTTGCCACGGCACCACTGGCCTCCGCCAGCGTGTTTCTGCCAATCGCGGGCGCTGACATCGTTTGCGCAGGTGTAGCCCAACACATGTGAGAGTGCGTTTTCCCGCTGCACATTTTTTGCGGTTTTGCCGATGACAACGGCCAGTTCACACTCGTAATCCACTTTGTCGCTCTTCAAATGCGTAGGCAGGAAAATAGGTTCACCGGGATGCTGGATGACATTCGGCAATTTCATGAAAACCACCGGATATTGCGGGATGGCGGCCTTCGTTTCTTCCGCGTGGCGCTTATAGTTCAAACCTATGCAGACAATCGCGGTCGGTTGGATCGGGGCGAGTAATTTTGCGATATTGACTGGGCGATCTGTCACTTGATAATCGCCAAACAAATCGCCATCAATTGCCAATGCCGCCCCGGAAGACTGTTGCGAAGCGTGACCGGTATTCCCGTGTGAATCAATATATCGGATAATTTTCATGGTTATGGGATTCAGTTGGTTTGAAAAAATTAGGATGGATGGAACATTATAACGAGGTTTGCCGATGACTCGAACTCACCGGTGAGGGGTGATATGATGTGCTTCGTAGCGAATTCATCCCGCCAAAATCTGCGTTTGCCATGATTAAGAATTCAACAACCGGTTTGAAACCCATTCTCTTTGCCCGCTCGCCGAAGCTGTTGCAAATGCGCGATCCCCTTGATGCGCCTTGGAACCGGGCTTTGGCGGATGAATCAGCCGATAAAGACGCTGATGGTATGCTCGATCTGGCGCATCTCATCGACTTTAGCCAACTGAACCAGACCTTCGCTAATTTTTTGGACGTGGTCGGGCTCCCGGTTGCCATCCTCGATTTGAAGGGCAGAGTGCTGGCTTCATCAAAATGGCAGCGCCTATGCATGGAGTTTCACCGTGCCAATGAAGCGACTCTTTCCCGTTGCCTGGAAAGTGATGTATCCCTGTCGCGTCAAATGCAAGAGGGCAAAGGCTATGCAATTTATCGTTGCCGCAACGGATTGACCGATTGCTGCTCCCCCATCGTTATCGAAGGCCGGCATATTGCCAATCTGTTTATCGGCCAGTTCTTTTTGCAAGCGCCTGAACTGGATGAATTTGAGCGTCAGCGCATCGAATTCGGATTCGATCATGACGCTTATTTTCAAGCATTATCCGAGGTGCCCATCGTCGAAGAGGAGAAAGTCCCCGCCATCCTCAATCTTCTGGTTGGGCTGGCTAATCAGGTGGCGCAACAAAGCCTCGCCGAGCATCGCCTTAAAGCGGCTTACGATAGCCTTGCCGAACGCACCTTGGCACTTTCCATCGCCAAAGAAGCCGCTGAAACCGCGAACAAGGCCAAAAGCACCTTCCTCGCCAATATGAGTCACGAGTTGCGCACACCAATGAACGCCATCATGGGCATGACCCTGCTGGCTTCGCGTAGGGCACAAGATCCCAAACTCATCGAGCAACTCAATAAAATCAGCATGGCATCAAAACACTTGCTCGGCATCATCAATGACATACTTGATCTTTCCAAGATTGAAGCCGAACGCCTGAATTTGGATCAAGTCGACTTCAAGATCAGCAAAGTCCTTGATGATCTTTGGAACTTGACGAGTCCGAAAGCCACGGAAAAGGGCCTAATATTGAATTTTGAGGTTTCCCCGCTTGTCAGGGACATAGCGCTTTTGGGCGATCCATTAAGATTAGGGCAGATATTGCTTAATCTCACGTCCAACGCAATCAAATTCACCGATGTGGGCTGCGTCACGTTACGCATAAAAATGCTCAAGGAAACTCCAACCGAAATTCTGCTTTGCTTTGAAGTGCATGACACTGGCATTGGCATTCCAGAGAAAAGCCAACGGCAATTATTCAGCGCCTTCGAACAGGCCGACAGTTCCATGACTCGAAAGTATGGTGGCACTGGGTTGGGGCTTGCCATCAGCCGCCGATTGGCGCAGATGATGGGTGGGGATATTACGCTGGTCAGCCAACTTGGGATGGGCAGTACATTTTCTCTGACCATCTGCTGCTTGAAGGCCAAAGAATCCAGCATGATTGCCCCAACAGTTCCGCAAGACAATTATGAAGCGCGGCTTATAGCCCAATTCTCAGGCACTCGCGTTTTGTTGGCAGAAGACGAGCCTATCAATCGGGAAGTTTCTCTTGGATTGCTGGAAGATGTCGGCCTTGTAGTGGACATGGCCGAGGATGGCGAGGCAGCGGTTGAACTCGCTCGCCGGAGGCTCTATGCCTTGATCCTGATGGATATGCAAATGCCCAAAATGAATGGAGTGAATGCGACACGGGCCATTCGGGTGTTACCGGGTCATTTGCATACTCCCATCCTTGCGGTGACAGCCAATGCCTTTGTTGAAGACCGCGATCGCTGCCTTGCCGCAGGCATGGACGACCATATCAGCAAACCTGTGGACCCGGAACTGCTTTATGCGACTTTGCTAAAATGGCTGGATAAGCCGCTTGCATAAATTTTAAGAATGGCTCGGACAAGTGTATAAGGTTTGGAGTGCAAGGCTTGCCTTGCCTGAACCTGACCTCGCAAGGCAAGACTTGAACCCCTGCATTCCATTCATGCACTAGTCTTAGGCCAACTTGGCGATGGAATGGCAAGATAAGCCAGACGCTTTAACTCCCGCCGACCGCGCGTCACGCTATCGAGAATCAATCCACAGGATAATGACAAGAAGGCCAGCAACATGATGGACGCTGACAGGATGGCCGTTGGGAAACGCGGCACCAAACCGGTTTGCCAGTATTCCAACACCACCGGCACTGCCAGCGCTATGGAAAGCAAGGCCAGTAGCGCGGTCAATACCCCGAAAAACAATATGGGTCTCTCTTCTTTAATCAAGGCCGTAATGGTGCGCAGGATGCGAATGCCATCGCGGATGGTGTTTAGTTTTGATTCGGAACCTTCAGGTCGCTCTTTATAGGGAGTGGGTACTTCCGCAGTCTTCATCCGAAGTTCGAGGGCGTGGATAGTCAATTCGGTTTCTATCTCAAAGCCTTGCGCCAAAGCCGGGAAAGATTTGACGAAACGGCGGGAAAAAATGCGATAGCCTGACAACATGTCAGTAAATTGCCTGCCAAAAATCGTGGCGACCATTTGGGTGAGCATGACATTGCCGAAACGGTGGCCGAAACGGTATGCCTCTTTTTGCTCGCTGACGCGCACACCATTGACCATGTCTAATTTACGGTCAAGCAACAATCGAATCATGCCGGGGGCAGCCGTGCTGTCATAGGTGTCGTCGCCATCCACCAACACATAGACATCTGCATCGATGTCGCTAAACATGCGCCGCATGACGTTGCCCTTGCCGGGAAAAGGCTCAAAATCGACAATGGCACCGGCTTGGGTTGCGACCTCAGCGGTACGATCAGACGATTGATTGTCATAAACATAAATTTGTGCGCATGGCAAAGCCTTGCGAAAATCCTCCACCACTGAAGGAATGGCCACTTCCTCGTTAAAACAAGGAATAATTACGGCAATAGTGATGCCTTGAAAATCATCCATAAACACTTACCTTTATCATTGAATATACGATAGCTAATCAGGCCATTGCCATTAAGTCAAGTCAAATTGGAGTGAAAGGCTTGCCTTACATAAGGGTGCAGACCCTTATAAATCAATGCAAGACAAGCCTCGCGCCCCAAAAACTAGAAAGTTAAGCATGAATAGTTAGCGGCATTGGAGGCTAGACTACCCACACAGTTTGGTTATTTTAAACTAATTGGCGTCACTAGGCTTAACGCATCCTGATTTTGGATTAACGGTTATTTTTCCTAGTCCAAAGTTCTTGGCATGGCGTGGGATGATCCCGAAAATAGTGAACCTTTTGCGGCCTTCGTCCAAAGCCCGTGCCGCGCCTATGCCGTCCTCGACGTTATAGAGTTGCGTCATAACTTTGGACAAATCCAAGCCCAATTCCCCCGCCAGCGCATCGCGCAAAACTAAGGCTTGTTTGAGGCGAAGGTGGCCGGAGCGTTTATCTGCTGCCATTTAGGTTTCTTTAGTGTCAATAATCGCGGTGTTCATCAACAACTCCGCTCCAAGCGAGTTCCCTCTCCTCCTCAAAAGTCAACGAATTACGCATAAATCGGTTCAAGCAACCAGCCATATCTTGAGGTGTGGACTTGCTGGCAATTAATGCCCTCATAGCCTCTTCAATCACGGCTTGGGTATCGGGCAACCTACTCACTTGGATGGCTTGGTGGAATAAATTGTCATCTATGACAGTATGAATTTGCATAGTGTTCACCGTTTAATTTTTGCCTGAACGCATCAGCAGAAGATGGTTCAATCAATTCGGACAATTCGTAGAGTGTTTCCGGGTCGATGTCGATTTCTCCCGGCCAAACCACAGTGCCATAGTCCACGCTGGCCCGATAAAACAGCGGAGAGTTTTTTAATTTAACCCATGGTTTTTGATCCATATAAGGTGACATATCAAAACAGCGCAGTTCACCGTTCTCAAATTCAATGACTAATTTATAGTCCGTCTGTGCTTGGACTTGGATCACGTCGAGTAATATTCCCATGATTGCAACCTTATTTGAGCGGATCAATGCGGAAAGGTGTTTCACCTGCCATCGCCAATTCTCAATCGGCCAGTAGTTCATCTCGGTGAAGGTCAATCCACACCTGCACCATGCGGAGTTGTCGAATCGGTATTTCCCCGGCGAGCAATTCCCCATCTTGTATCGCAAGTGATGCCTTCATGCCTTGATAACGGACATGAACATGTGGCAAATGGTGTTTGTCATTGATCTCGAAAAACATCGAGACAATAATTCCATAAAACATACTAATGGTTGGCATATCAATCTCTCCCAAATTGCAACGCAAATACTTCTTCTATGGACTCGAACCGCTCGCAACCCTCAAATGTCAGCGAAGCCGGGTCGTTGGTGTATAGCCTGTCGGTGGGGTGTTCTTTGAGTTTGGCTTGCAACCAGTCGGCGGAAGTGTCAAACCCGCACTCGCGGAATAATACTAACACCGATTGCCCGCGCCGGTTGCGCCCGGTTAACACGACACCCGCCGCTTCCTGGGTTAGCCGTTGCACGTCCAAGCCTAATAAATACACTAAACTCTCTACCAAATCCACCTCCCGTGTCGGCGTTTCGCCGCCTTCCACCCGTTTCAGTTGATAACCCAACGGCGAAGTGAAACGATTGACGCTGGTATATAGTTTGCGGCTTTCCCGGTCAAGTCGGTAGCGCAGTTGAAACGCCGGGTCGTCAAAGCTGAATTCCATTTTCGCATTTCAGGCGGACGGTCAGATGACAGACCGACTCGGTTTTTGCAACCGAGTCGGCCTCTTGAAAAATGGCATCCAATTCATAATGCGCCTTGTCATTGGGCTTTAATTGGGCGCGGGTGGCTTTCAGCGATTCAGGCTCGACGGTGAACACCAGTGGTTGCCCATTCGCCAAGCGCACCGGAAAGTCGGTGAAGATGTCCCCAGATTTGATGTAATACATGTCCTCCGTGGCCCAATGAAACTCGGTGTCTTCGCCGGTTGATTTGATATATCGCGCCCCGCCACGACCATAGCGCCGCTCGACGATGAAATCCCCATCTTGATAATAACGGGCAAAGAATTGATAAAGCCGCTTTAACACTTCGGCCTGGTCGGTGAGGATGCCCGTCGCGCCTTGCTTTTGCTCAATCAGCTTGCGGTATTCACTGACCAAATGCATCGTGGCCGGTGCTTTTTCAAACACGTCCAAATGACTGAAAACATATTGTTCAATTGCCAGCAACCCCCGGATTTTAGGATAATACCCGATTGCAGCCCAACTTCTTCGGCACAAGCCCTAAAATAATGAAAAAACGTCTGGAACACCTGCTTCAATCCGCTATCGACATGCTGAAATCCCAAGGCGAATTAGTCGCCGATGCGGAGGTTTCAGTGATGGTCGAACGCGCCCGCGACCCTCGTCATGGCGATTATGCCACCAATTTGGCAATGACTCTCGCCAAATCAA
>CAIOOA010000142.1 GCA_903859815.1 uncultured Methylococcaceae bacterium
AAGACTGACAGTCAGCGTTTAAGGCTTGGCTGCGGCTTGCTTCGGCTTCCCTCGCGACCATCGGTTAAGCAATCCCGCCGATTACCAAACTGTATTCGAACGTGCGCAGAAATCGTCAGATGCTTATCTGACCGTTTTAGCTAGAGCCAATAACCGGGGGTATTCCCGGTTGGGCTTAGCCATATCCCGAAAGCAATTACGTAGAGCCGTGGACAGAAACCGTATCAAGCGCCTAGTTAGGGAAAGCTTTCGATTGAACCAGGCAGCGCTTGGTCATTTGGACTTTGTTGTAATGGCGCGGACGGCCGCGAGGCTGACCGATTCTAAAACCTTGAGAATATCCCTTGAAAAGCACTGGATAATCCTGACAAACCGATGCGATTCCTGCTAGTGCAACTGATCAAGTTTTACCGCTACGTGATAAGCCCTTGGGTGGGTCATCATTGTCGCTTTTACCCCACCTGCTCAAGTTACGCCTTAACCGCCATTGAGCGGTTTGGAGCCTTGCGCGGTTCTTATTTAACCATAATAAGATTGTCCAAATGCCACCCGTGGCATGAAGGCGGCTTAGATCCCGTCCCAGAAGAATTTGGTGCCAAACATGGATAATTTGAGGTTCGTTCTTATCGTTCTTTTTGCCTATCTGAGTTACCAGATTTATGACCAGTGGCAGATAGATTATGGTCCAAAGCCACCGGCTCCCGTCGTGGCTGGACAAAACCCGACTGATGTGGCTGCAAAAACAATCGCGCAGGGTACACCCGCTACAGCCAGTGCTTCAGCGATTGTCGGCGAAGCTTTGAAAGAAGGTCAGCGCATTACGGTCACCACGGATGTCATGCAGGTGGTCATTGACGCCACGGGTGGTGACATTCGCGAGGTTGACCTGCTTGGATACCCGAAAGAAAAAGACAAGCCGCTTGACCCGGTTCGCTTGCTCGACGACAACCCGCAGCAATTGTTCATTTCTCAATCTGGGTTCATCAGCGAACCCGACATGGCCCCCAACCACCACAGCGTCTGGAAGGCTGAGCAAACCGAGTACAAGCTTGCGAGTGGACAAGATGAGTTGCGTGTGCCTTTGACATGGACCAATGACAAGGGCGTGACCGTCACGAAAACCTATGTCTTTAAGAAAGGCAGCTACTTAATCGATATGGAACAACAGGTTGCCAACCAATCGCCTTCCAGTTGGGTAGCCCGGCAATATACCCAATTGCAGCGCAAGCAACCTGAAAAGAAGACAGGTTCGGCGTTCTCCGCCAGTTCTGCCGACAGGGCATATGTTGGTGGCGTTGTTCATACCCCGGAAAATAAGTACGAAAAAATTACGTTTGACGACATGAAGGAGAAGGATTTTAGCCAAGATGGCAAAAATGGATGGGTTGCGATGATTCAGCATTATTTCATGGCGGCTTGGATACCCCCTGCCCAAGAAGATTTGCATTTTTACACGAAATCCCTGGATAACCAGCATTATGTGATTGGTGTGGTGGAACCGAGTACGGAAGTGGCGCAAGGGCAGTCCTCTGTGTTCAAATCCCGCTTATATACCGGTCCCAAGCTGCAAAGGGTACTGGAAGACATTAAGCCTACAGTGGAAGGCTCGCCGCCATTGGATTTACAACTGACCGAAGATTTCGGCAAGTTGACCATCTTCGCGCAACCCGTGTTTTGGCTCATTGAGCAGTTTTACAAGATATTCAACAACTGGGGTTGGGGGATAGTCTTTGCAACCATCGTCATCAAGGCGTTGTTTTACAAGCTATCTGAGTCCAGCTATCGCTCAATGGCGAATATGCGCAAATTGCAACCCAAATTGGCAGCGCTGAAAGAGCAACATGGGGAGAATAAGCAAGCCTTTAATCAAGCGATGATGGATTTGTATCGCAAAGAAAAGGTCAACCCATTAGGGGGCTGCTTGCCGATCCTTGTGCAAATGCCGGTGTTTATCGCATTATACTGGGTTTTGTCGGAAGCCGTGGAGCTTCGCCAAGCGCCATTTATCTGGTGGATTCAGGATTTGTCTGCAAGAGACCCATACTTCATCCTGCCTTTGATTTACGGCGTGTCCATGTTCATTCAGCAACAATTGAACCCGCAGCCGCAAGACCCAATCCAAGCTCAGGTGATGAAATGGTTTCCGGTCATGTTCACCTTCTTTTTTGCGTTCTTCCCGTCCGGTTTGGTGCTTTACTGGGTTGTGAACAATATCTTGTCCATTATCCAACAGGCATACATCACCAAGCAGGTTGAAGGGCGTAGTGCATTATTCGTAAAAGGAGGCACTTCGTCCGGGCCGGGGGCAGGCAAAGCATAGGCACTTCTCTTAAGGGTTTGGAGTCTCTTTAGAAATGAGTGCCAATAGTTTAAACTAAGCCGACTTGATCTGTTATTCTGCTCAAGGCCACGGAAGAAGCGATTTGATCGGCTTCATCCGTGGCTTTGGCGTTTTTGTATCGGGAGAAGGAAATCCGATCACTTTAGCTGAAGACTTTCACATTTCACTGCTTAAGCATAAGCGGTAAAAAAACCCATATATCAAATATGCCCATCAAACAAGTCATCACTGAAGGCCGGTTGCCAGTTAAAATCTGGACTGACGAAGTGGAGCCTCAAGCACGGCAACAACTGGTCAACTTGTCCACGCTTCCTTTCATTTATCGGCATGTGGCGGCCATGCCTGACGTTCATACGGGCATTGGTGCCACCATCGGGTCGGTCATTGCCACTCACAATGCCATCATTCCAGCGGCAGTCGGCGTGGACATCGGTTGTGGCATGATCGCGTGTCGCCTATCATTGGAAGCCAATGATTTGAGTGAGGTGCTGTTGAAAAAAATATTCGACCAAATTAGCCGCGATGTGCCAGTCGGACGCGAACAACACAAAGAGGATCGTGCGTTGACCGACCGGGCGCTGCCCTTTGCTTCTCAATTGAAGCGGATGACAGACAAACACCCCCAGTTGCTGAAATCGTTTGGCAAATCTTCCGACTGGATACGTCAAATGGGCAGTTTGGGCGGAGGCAATCACTTCATCGAACTGTGCTTGGATGAGTCCGACTGCATTTGG
>CAIOOA010000143.1 GCA_903859815.1 uncultured Methylococcaceae bacterium
CCTGCATCATCATTGGGGTCGCTGTAAAGCGTCAATAATTCGCGCAATGCAGCCGCCCCTTGTTGTTTATCGGAATCCATCAACGACAGGTAATTGAGTGATAAATGGCTGATGAGCCTCCATGTTGCATGCCCCCCCGCCATGGATGGCCTAGGCCGGGTCGGGCCGGAAATGCAGCGGATGGAACGCACAGGCGCACCGCTAATCAGGCTGAAATCTGTAGCGCCCTGCCCAACTGGCATATGCAAGGGCAAGTCACGGTTTGTGCATAGCGCCTTCATGCCTAGCTGTTTCAAATCACCCCGGTAAGGCGCTTCCTTGGCATCCACTAAAGATAGGTAAGTTTCCGAACCCACATAACTGGATCGTAAGCCTTGACGGCGTTGCTTGGCGGATAGCAAACGTTTCCGTCTTTCAATCGTATAGTAAGCATTTTCGTCACGATGACGGTATCCGCTATTCGATCCGTAAAATGGGTGGAATACTTGTTCTTCGTTTTGATTGGCCCCAAAACCGACAACTTCAGACAACTCGTAGACTTCAAAATCTAATGGTCTGGTCCGGTCAGGGATGACATGGTATTCTGATTCCAGTTGAGTCAAATGAATCCGATCCACACGTCTCGAAAACAGGTTGATGACAGGTACGCAGCAAAGGGCGAATTGGCTAGGTTCCAATGCGTTGATCAGCTTGGGTTGCATCCTATCCAACATGATGATCAGATCCATCTCGCTATCACCGCAGCGTTTGGCTGCCTTTCCCAAGCCGTTCAATTCGATGAACAAAAACCGGTCTGGGAATGCAAAATACTCATGCAACAGACGATAACCTTGGAACGAACGTGGGCCAAACGGAAGTAATGCTTGATCATCTTCGTAACCAAGCTTTCGAATGGGCTTAGGGCTTATTAATTCGCACCAAACATTGTCCTTCTTCGTAGGTAAAGCTGCTATGGCAATCGAATTGGCTAGTAGTTGCTCATACAGTTGAACCGGCAACCCACCGCCACCCCTCAGGAAAATGGGTAGGGTATCCACGGCTAATTGGTTAAATGCCTGCCCCGTGGTGGTGCGCAAACGCAAGCGGATGCCGGCCTTTAAACCGGGCAGGCTAGGTACGCCTAAGTTACAAATGCCGGCTGGGCTGGACAGGTATTCTGCCGCCACGATCTCCAACGGCCAGAGAGTCATGTCCTGTGCGGTCAGGTATTCACAGGCTGTTTGCTCCCCTTTGCCGATCTGGCTTCTCATCGGCGTATGCCTAGGCACTGGAAACCCCTCCTCCAAGCTGGCTTCGGTCGTGTCGGGCTGCATTTGCACTACCGCCATGGACGGGGTAGGGGCCAAGTAATGGGGATAGACGAATTCAAGCAGATGGCTGGTGAAACGCGGAAATTCCGCATCAATTTTTAGTTGAACCCGAGCAGCTAAAAAGGCAAAACCCTCTAATAATCTCTCAACATAAGGGTCGGCGCATTCAAAACTATCCAGCGCAAGCCGACTTGCTATTTTCGGGTATTCTCCGGCGAATTCGCCACCGATTTCACGCAAATGGCGCAATTCACGGTTGTAATAATCC
>CAIOOA010000144.1 GCA_903859815.1 uncultured Methylococcaceae bacterium
CACTTTAGCCCGGCCTGCTTGGGCGATTTGTCTGGATTCTTCCGGGTGATCCATCAAAAATTCAATGGCGTTTGCCAAGCCAACAACGTCGGAAGGCGCAACCAGACATCCGTTGACACCCTGCTGGATCAATTCGGGAACTCCTGTGATATGAGTGGTGATGCAAGGGATTTGCATGGACATGGCTTCCATCAACACCACGGGCAAGCCTTCGGCGAAACTAGGCAACACGAAAGCATCGGCGTTGTGGTAGTAATCCAAGATGCGATCTTGGTTCACCGCACCGGCAAATTCGACCGAATCGGTTAGGCCCAAGCGCTGAGTTTGGGCTTCCAATGAGGGGCGATCCGGCCCATTGCCGACAAAAGTCAGATGCACCTTGCGACCGGCTGCGATCAGCAAGCTAAGGGCATCCAGTAAAATATGTTGTCCTTTGGCAGGTGTCAGCCTTCCCACGCATAGCAGTTCAAACACAGCAGTGGGCGGTTTGGCTGGTTTTGCGGCGAAGCGTTCAGGGTCAACACCCAATCGGCAGATGTCATACTTAGGCCAGTGTGAGACGGGTGAGAGTTTCATGATTTGGCTGCGGGCATAATGGCTGATGCAAATGACAAAATCTGCCGCCGCAAGTTTTTCCGCCAGCCGGTAACCCGGTGCGTCGTAAAACTCATCCGGCCCATGTACAGTGAAGGAGAATCCCACATTGAAAACGGTTTTGGTCAACAGCCCGACCATGGCTGCGGGTGTCGCGAAATGCACATGCAAATGGACTAGTTGTTCTCGTTGCATCCAACGGCCTAGCATCAAGGCTTCGACCAAATAGGCAAGATTCATTAAGATTTTTTTAAGATCAAGCCCCCCCAATCGAAATGCGGCGACTATCCCCCGCAGTATCCCTTTGGGTTGGGTTAGCAATGTTCCCAACAATGCGGATGCAGCGCCCATGATGCCTTGGCATTTGATGCACCATGTGGTTGCTGCCTCTTCGCGTTCCATGGCGGTGAGTTGGTCGGTAGGCCGGTCAGGAGTGTTGATGGATGCGGGCTGTATAGTGAAACCAATTCGCCTTAGTTCCAGTATTTCACGCAATATAAACGTGTGGGAAACTGCAGGATATTGGCTGATTAAATAGGCGAGTTTAGGTTTGGCGCTCATGCTGGCTCCTGACATTGGCGATAAAGGGCGATGGCTTGATTGATCTTGACTGACCAAGCATAACGTTGTTCTACGCGCTTGCGTCCGTTAAGCCCTCTTTGCCTCCATATTTCAGGGTTTGCGACGATGTCGGTCAAGGTCTCGGCTATCGCATTGACCACAGGTTCCCGACCCGTTGAAGGAATCAAGCGGCCAATTTCATCATCCACAATCTCAGCCGGTCCGCCATAGGCGAGGGCGATGACGGGTCGAGCCGCCGCCATGGCTTCCAGTAGCACCGCGCCACCGGATTCACGCACTGAGGGTAGGCAGAAAACGTGAGCCATTGCCATGCGTCTGGCAACTTCGGCCAAGGGCAAAGCCCCGGTGAAAATGATGTTGTCTTGAAGGTTTAGGTCCTTGGCTTGGTTTTGCAAAGGAACCTCTTCCGAGCCTGAACCTACGATAGTCAGCCGAAATGGGATGTGCAGCTTGGCTACCGCTTCCACCAGCATGGTGACGCCTTTAAACGGCAGAAGCCGCCCGACATAAAGGATTTCCAAGGGATTTTCCGGGGTAGGGGGGGGAGGCCAGTGGGTTGGCGTAAATAAATCGATATCAACCCCATTTTCCAGCATGTGGACACATTTTGGGGCATATTCAGCTCGAATTTCGGCTAAGGTCGCTGCGGTCGCGGTCAGTATGAGTCGGGCATGCTTTGACGAACCAATCAACCAGTCCAGCCATCGTCCTAGTTTGCGGATAGGGTAAACCCAACCAGACTCGGCTTGCATGATTTCAGGGTATTCGCTGGGCGAGCGCAATCCCCCATTCCATGGACCCAGTACCAGCGGTAGTTTCAGTTTGTATAGTTGGCTGGCGGCGAGAGGCGAGACTGGGGTCACTTGATGGACAATATCCCACTGCCTACCCTGCTTGAGACGTTTGCGCAAGGTTTTCAGTGCAACCCAATCGTAGAGATAATAATCCAATGATGAAATCAGAAAGACGGGATGTTCGCTGCGTGGGAATAGCTTCGAGGCTAGGCGGTAAAGTGGGCCGGCAAACCATTCGGTGTCGATGTAGACAATTTCTGAGCCTAGCAGCGGAGAACCGCTATTTTCCAATGCGGCACGGTTGCGGCTATGCGTCACCAAGGTCACGGGTAGCTTGCGGGCTAGGCGTGAATACCATTCCCATCCTATTTGTGAGACCGAACCCATGCCAGGACCGCATTGATAAGCCGATAAGATGACTTTAGACTCATTCATGACGTTTTCTCCAAGCCTAGGCGTTGCAACAACGGCTTCATGTCTTCCAGGAAACGCTGTTGGCTGAAATAGCCGTTCAATAAGTCGAAAGCATTTCTGGCGATGGCTTCCCGTTCTGTCGGGTGACTAAGATAATAATCCACTTTCTCGTCAAAATCGCTGAGATCCCAAGCCAGCGGAACGTAGGTTTGATTGGGGATGAACACCTCAGGATAGCAATCCAAATGGGACATGTCCGGTTTCAGCAACAAGCTGCCGGTAAACATCGCTTCAAAATCGCGCCAGCAGACTTCTCCATAGCCGAACGGGCTGAAACACAACTTGGAATCAAACAATTCTTTGAAATATTCTTCCCGGTTGACCCGTCCACGGCAAACCACTTTCAATCTGCCTTCAAGATGGGTGACTTTGTCCAAAGCTTCTTGCCGCATTCGGGTATACCACTCAGTTCCTTTGACGGCGATACGGGCATGAAGGTCTATCGAGCGATTGTCCTGTTTGGGAAACTCAGCTAGGAAGTAGGGCAACATATGATCGGAAAATGCAAAATGGGTTCCGAGCAGTAATTTATTGCGAAAACTCTCAGGAACGGCAAATTGCGTTTGTGGCAAATCGAGTTGAAAGCGGCGGGCATAGTAATCGGTCAGATTGGTGTCGCCTAGCGTGGGGGTTGAGTATTGGTTGAAATCCCGAAATGCCTGTTTTTTGACATAGGCGTCCACGTGACCGTTGAGAATATCCGCATAGCGGAGGTCGGTAGGGGCAAACCAGTCGAAATAGGCTATGCGAGCCTCAGGCCAGGCTTTCCTGACTTTTTTGACTTGCTTATCCATGGCTTGTGGGCTTAAATCAAACCAAGTCTGCAAGCAAACCGCATCCACCGGGCCTTGATAAGGATGCCGACCCGCATTAAAACGGTTTAACGGCAATTCACGGATTTGTATGCCATGTCGCTTCGCCAACTGGTTCCTGTAAAAATAAAACGGAAACCATTGGGTATGGCAGATGGGATCGCGTTCACTGATGAACAATAATCGCTTATTGGTTTTGCTGTTGGAGAAAGGTCGCAGCAAACCAGCCCTGTCCACGAAAGCCCTGTGTAAGCGCCATTGCCAGATTGCTGTTTTCATGATTGATTCCTCGTCAAAATATCGCCTATGGTTGCGATTTGTCCGTCATTGAGAAGGTTTTGATATCGATTTTTTATCATCATGTTTTTTTGTTTTTGGTTTTTGAGTTCTATTGTCATCGAAAGTAGAGCAAGAATCGATGTTTTTATGCCAAACTGTGAGGCAGTTTAGCCTATTGCCCGGATTTTATCTTCATGCCTAGCCTTAAAACGATCAATCAACAGCGAACTGCCAAAGTATCAAGAAACGCCGCCGCCCAAATGTTGGGGCGCATATTTTATCTCGCTACCCGCGTCGCCCTGCCGCCTTTGATCCTCCACTATATCTCATTAGAGGAATACGGCATTTGGGCAACCTGCTGGATCATCATCGGTTATGTAGGCATGGGAGCCTTTGGGGTGTCCAATGTCTATGTGCGCTATGTTGCCGAATACAATGCCACTCATCGATACCAAGAGATAGGCCCGCTGTTGGGGGCTGGATTGACACTGACCATCACTTTCAGCGCGATTACCCTGCTGGTGCTTTGGTTCAGTCTCCCATGGCTCAATGAATCTTTCAAGATACCCCCCAATTTGCGAGAGACGGCGACTATCCTAATTCTGGGGACGGTCGCGACGATGTTGCTGGACATGACCTTCGGGGCGTTTGCCTATGTCTTGCAAGGCTTGCATAAATTTGCTGAACAAACAGTGGTTTGGATCATCAGTTATCTGGTTGAAACCTTCATCATGGTGGTCTTGCTGATGCAGGGGTTCGGCGTGACCAGTTTGTTATGGGCTTTTGTCGGTCGCTATGTGCTGGCAACTTTGATTTATGTCATTTTATGTTACCGGGCCATTCCGGGCCTTTCAATCAGCCTGCGCAAGGTAAAGTGGGAAACCTTCCAACTGTTTTTCCGTTACGGCGGCGTCATGCAGGTCTCGGGCTTGGTCAGCGTTTTCCTGTATTCTTGCGAAAGACTGGTGGCGGGTACCTTGACAGGCGTGTCGGCAGTCGTGTTGCTCGACATCGGGCAAAAGTTTCCGATGATGAGTACGCAAGTGTTTTCCTCGGCCAACAACAGTTTGTTGACGGCCTTGACCCATTATCATAGCTTGAATCAAAAAGAGGAGATCATCCGGCTTTATCTGCGCGGTTCGCGTTACCTCAATCTATTGAATGGATTGGCTTTGGGGTTCATGGCACCGTTCGCAATGCCCATTATCACCGCTTGGATGGGGGACAATCCGGCTTACCATGACGCTGGCATTGTGTTTGTCTGTGCTGCGGCAGGCTATCATTTACATGCACTGACTGGCCCTGCCTCGACTTACTTCCAAGGAATCACCCACCCGGGAAAGGCAGTTTCGGGTTATCTGGTTCCGCAAGCGATTTTGTTGGGGTGTGGATTAGTGGCGGCCTATACGCTATTGGGACAAACAGTCGTTGCGGTCGTGGTGGCTGCAATGGCAGCCAGGATGATCAGCAGTGGGCTATTTTTGCTTTACACCAACAGCCAGTTGGGGGTGGGTCAATGGCGCTGGATTTGGCATTCTTTGCTGCCGGGACTGGTTCCGTATGCGGTAGGTTATGGCCTGGCGGTTGCCAGCCATGGGTTTTTGCAACAACAAGGCACTGGACGGCTTGCGCTCATCCCTGCATTGGGTGCCTTGGGCATTGCCTATGCGATGGTGATATTGACCGTTCTATATGTTTTGTTTAGCCAGCCTGAGGAAAGGCAAATGGTGAAACGTTTGCTTGGGCGGCTTTTCCCGCGCTTGATCAAGGTAAGTTGATGACCTGACTTCAAGGCTCAGGATATCCTCAATACAATGGTCAAAACGCGACCCCGCGTTCAGAACGATAGGTTTGCACCACGGCAAGGAAAGCAAGAAAATCATAAGTTGCATGAATCACTATGGGTGTCAGCAGGTTGCGTTCAGCGCCAATATCCATGGCCCATCCAAGGTATAAGCCAGTCAAACCGACTAAGATGGCATAAAGCGGGGTGATAAAATGTGCCAAGGCGAAAACTATATTGCTCAGCACCAGTCCCGCAACCCATCCCCAGTGGGATTCGAATAGCGGTTGCAACACCCCCCTAAACAATATTTCCTCGGTAAAGCCGGCCAGCAGCCCCAGATACAGCAATCCACTCCAATGGCAGTCATTCAGTAGTGGACCCATGCGGTCGATTAAAATCCGTTTAATGGAATGCAGGGTTGGAATCGGAAGGCGGTAACAAAACTGGAAAAAAAGATATAGCGGAATGGTGCCGACTAACCCTATGCTGACCGCCATTGCCTCTGGTTTCAAGTTGGCTAGGGGGTCGACATCCGCAAACCAGCCGATGATATAAGCAATGACCACCAGACTACCTTCAAAATAGGTGGCGACTTTTAGAAAGGTCCGACGGTTAACGGGTTGCGAAGGGTCAAACATGGCAATTACACAGAGGAAATGTGGAAAGTTTGCTTGGTTTGTTAGAATTATTTAATAATCCAAGCCGTCAATGATAAATGAAATATGCCTGTCAAAACTTGGTCGCATCGGGTGTCATGTCATCCACCCGTAGGCTTAAATGAACGGGGGTGGAGTTGCTTCCGTAATGACGGGCTAATGCAATGAGAAAAACATCCATCGCCGCATGATGCGGGATAACAAACTGAGTGAAGAAGCGGAGAAGCGGATTATAAACCTTGTCGCGTTCGGTGATGGTGAGCAGGGTTCCTCCATTTTCCTCAACAAACTCGTATTCCCATGCCCCGAAGATAGATAGATTTGTTCCCGCTAACCGTGTGACCAGCCTTTTTTGAGGTTCGCACTCGGATACCTGAAGGTGTACTTTGATCTTAGGGGAGCAATACTCAAACCAACTGGGTTGACCGTCAATCATGGGGCCATCATCAACCCTTGCCAAACCGGGCCTCCATGTTGGGTATTCAGTGAAATTGGTGACGATTGCCCAGACTTCGTTGACTGGGACATCCAAAAATTGACGACTGGCACAGACGTGCGTTTTCGGCAAACGTGAGCCGATCAACGCTGCCCATCCTAGCAAGAGGGCAATTACAAAAAATGCAAGGAGTATTGTCATGTATGACGCCTTTATTCTGCGAAGGCAAGACCCTTGTTCATTGAGTTAAGACCAGTTTTTGAATGGAGTATTCGACAAGCTGGTATTGTAGTAACGCACATCATAGGTGACTTCCTCGCCCAGCCAGTCAGGCTTCTCGAAATCTTCGTCCGGGTGACCCAGCTCGATTTCAGCCACGACCAAGCCTGAATTGTCTCCTTCAAATTCGTCAATTTCCCAGACATGTTGACCCACATTGACAAAATAACGCATTTTCTCGATCACTGGCTTTCGACTCAGAGTGTTCAGCATTTCATGAGCATCCGCCAAGGGAATTTCGTATTCAAATTCCTGCCTTTGCGCACCAATGGTGACCCCCTTGATATTTAACCAAGCTCGTTCATCGGTGGTGCGCACCCTGACCGAGCAATAGGTTTCATTGTTCAAGTAGCCTTGCCGCAAGCGTTCACAATGGTGCGCACAGATTCGCCAAGCATCATTTTTTAGCAGATATTTCCGTTCGATTTCCAGGCTCATAGTGGTCAGATGCTTGGTGTAAAAATCTCGCCGGGTATTCAATGTCGTCAATCCTGCGCACTATTTGACCAGTCTTCCCAATAAGGCGTGGGATGAAAGCGTTCGTGCAGGAAGTCCACAAATGTCCTGACTTTGGCAGATAAATGCTTGCGGTGAGGATAAACTGCGTGGATTTCCATGGGTGCCGGGACGTAATCTTTCAGCACTGCTTGCAGCCTGCCTTTACGCAAATCCTGCCCAGCCATGTAAGTCGGCAACAAGGCCAAACCTAGCCCGTTGATCGTTGCCATGCGTATCGCATCGGCTACATTGGCCTCCAAGGTACCCGCAACCTTGATAACGGTCGTCTTGCCGCTCTCCGGTTCGCTGAATTGCCATTGGTCGCGTGGCGGAAGGCTGGTGTTGACCAAGCAGTTGTGTTTTTTCAAATCTTCGGGAGTGTTCGGTGTGCCATGCTTTTTGAAATAGTTGGGCGACCCGCAGACCACCCGGCCTGAGCTGCCTAGTTTGCGGGCAATCAGACTGGAGTCGTGAAGATCATCCAAATGGATGGCCAAGTCGAAACCTTCCTCAATCAAGTCCACATAGCCAGCCTGCAAAATAAGCTCTACATTCACGTCCGGGAATATATCGTGATAGGCGGCTATGGCTGGCGCCAAATGATAAGCACCAAAAAAAGGTGCTGAATTCACTTTCAAAGTCCCGCGAGGCTCGGTTTGCAGCCGGGTGACTGCCAACTCGGTTTCCTCTATGTCGTCGAGAATTTGCAAGCACCTCTCCAAGTAAACTGCTCCCACCTCCGTCAGGCTTAAATTTCGCGTAGTGCGATTGAGCAAACGAATGCCTAGGCTGTTTTCAAGCTGCATGACGTGCTTGGTTGCCATGGCCCGGGACAATCCGAGTTCTTTGGCGGCAGATGCAAAGCTGCCGGCTTTTGCGACTTTAGTGAACACGACCATGCTGGTAAGTTTATCCATATCGACAGCCCCTCAACTGTTTTGGTTATGGAAACAATACATCAATTTCTTTTGTATTGTATACGATTCTTCAGTTTTATATAGTATAGTCTCAAAAAAAATGTGATGCGAGATGAAAAAAGTTCCAACTAAGTGCCCTAAGGTCTGTCTATCTAGCCATTAACACCAGTCACTGGTGTTTTCGTAAGGCATCCAGCCTAGACTGGGCAACTTTATCCCTATGCAAAATTGTAAAAGGATACGCAACACGCCATGAATTACAAGCATATTGAAATTTTTATCTGACTGCTTGCACTGGGCTTCCACTTGTAGGCTTGCAGTGATAGACTAAAAATTCATAGTTTTTCGCTTGGTTACACGCTATGGCGCCTATGCCAAATCAAAGCTTCACCCTTTTTTGACACTTTTTCAGGAGACCGCAATGACACATCAGCTACCCCCATTACCTTACGACAAAAATGCCTTGGAACCGCACATCAGCGCCGAAACGCTTGAGTTCCATTACGGCAAGCACCACCAGACCTACGTGACGAATCTAAACAATCTCATTCCCGGCACCGAATTTGAAAACCTTTCCTTGGAAGAGATCGTGAAAAAGTCATCAGGGGGCATTTTCAACAACGCCGCCCAAGTATGGAACCACACATTTTATTGGCATAGCCTGTCCCCCGCGGGTGGTGGCGAACCCACAGGTGCGCTGGCCGAAGCGATTGTCAAGGCTTTCGGCTCATTTGAGAAATTCAAAGAAGAATTCTCCAAGACGGCAATCACCACGTTCGGTTCCGGCTGGGCATGGTTGGTCAAAAATGCCGACGGCAGCCTCGCCTTGGTAAGCACTAGCAATGCCGCCACACCGCTGACAACCGGCCAAACCCCACTGCTGACAATTGATGTTTGGGAACATGCTTACTATGTTGACTACCGCAACCTGCGCCCGAAATATGTTGAGGCGTTTTGGAGCTTAGTCAATTGGGATTTCGCCGCCAAAAATTTCGCCGCTTAATTTCCCATCCCCGACTGACACTTTAACCCTGCTTTCTGCAAAGAAAGCGGGGTTTTTGTTTGCAGCCACAATCACGATGGCCAGGCCACTAAACCGATCAAGATGTAGGATTTTCCCTGATTGAATTTACTAGGGATTAGTTACCAAAGCAAGGCATCTTAATCCTAAAGTACATTTTTCCGCCAAATTCTTGCATTTGAACAATACAGGCAGTGTCAAAAAGGATATGATATTTCGCCTAACAACTAACGGTTTGTGAACTAAAACAATAGGAGCATAACAATGAAAAAAGCCATCAAGAAAGCAGTATTTCCGGTGGCCGGCATGGGCACCCGTTTTCTCCCCGCAACCAAGGCCAACCCCAAGGAAATGTTGCCCGTGGTGGACAAACCTCTGATCCAATATGCAGTGGAAGAAGCTTTGGCTGCAGGAATTGAGGTTCTTGTTTTCATTACGGGTCGTAGCAAGCGAGCGATTTCCGACCATTTCGACAAGGCTTACGAGCTGGAAAATGAACTGGAACTGCGTGGCAAGACGGAAACCTTGAAGATTGTCCAAAATATAGTGCCTCCCCACGTCACGTGCGTGCACATCAGGCAAGCAGAAGCTTTGGGGCTAGGTCATGCCGTCGGTCGCGCCAAAGCGGTGATAGGCGATGAACCTTTTGCCGTCATTTTGGCTGATGACCTGATTGATGACGATGCCAAAGGTTGTCTCAATCAAATGGTGCAAGTCTACAATGAATGGCAATGCTCGGTGCTTGGCGTCGAGCGGATAGACCCGTCAGAAACAGAAAGCTATGGTATTGTCCGTTCCAACTCCATAGGCAACAGCATTGGCCGGGTTGAGGAAATTGTCGAAAAACCGAAACCTGACAAGGCCCCATCCAATTTGGCTGTGGTTGGCCGGTACATATTAACCCCTGCCATCTTTGACAAACTGGATCAGGTTACCCGTGGCGCGGGTGGGGAAATCCAACTGACTGATGCCATCGCCATGCTGCTGAAGGAGCAAGCGGTACTTTCTTATGAGTTTCATGGCAAGCGTTATGACTGCGGGTCCAAGTTGGGCTATTTGATTGCCACTGTCGAGCAGGGTTTGAAACATGAGGAGTTGAGGGATGAATTTAAAGCCTACCTGCAAGGATTGATTTTGGATTAATCGGGTTTTGGACACATTGGTTGCCAGTGAAAGCCAACCGGATCGGTTAGTGAGGGCAGGGCAAGCTTTAGTAAAGCAAGCCCTGCCAAGTAGCCAAGCTGATCATGCCAAGAATGGTGCTTAGGACCACGATCATGGAATAAAAAGCCGTGTCTAGTTTGTAGCGGTCACAAAAAACAACGCCTATCATCATGCAGGGCATACCGGCTTCCATGACCAAAGCGGTGAGTTTGTCGCCGGAGAAACCTAAGCCTTGAGCCAGGTACATACCGACCAAGGGAACGATGATTAACCGGCACAACAAAACCAAGCAGGACAGGGTGGCATTGCGCCAGCACAAGGCGCTCCAATTCAGCCCCATCCCTAATGATAGAAGCATCAAGGGAATGACCGCCGCGGCCAATTTGTCCAGCATGGCCCCCAGCCAAGCAGGCAAAGGAATGCCAAATACATTCAGCAACACTGCCATCACTGCCGACAACAGGGGTGGGTTTGTCGCTATCAGGCGGAAAGTGGAGTTGCCGCCATGTTCTGTTGGGCTGCCGTAATGTCGGCCTATGATTGCGCTCATGACGAGCACCATGGGCATGGTCGCAAACAAATCAATTTGGATGACAAGAGAGCGAACCCAAGGCCCGAAAGCTTGTTCCAGGACGGGTAGCCCCAGATAAGTGACGTTGGGGAAGGCTGCCCCCAGTAGGGCTGCCCCTAAACGTCGCTTATCAATTTGAAAAGGTTTGGTGACTACCCAAAGCAAAGTCATGCCGAAAATGACAATCCCAACACCATACAGAGAAATCTTGAGCGATTCCATGCCAATATCCGAACGCCAAAGCACAGAAAGCACCAAGGCAGGTAATAACAAATTGAACACCACTGTAGTGAGCACACGCCGGGTGAGTTCGGCATCCAACCCACTAGGTTTTATAATACCCCAGGCGATCCCGCACAGAATCGGCAAACCCATTTGCGCAATAAGCGAAGCCATCAACTATCCCCACAATCTGTCTGTAAGCCCCATTGTAACAAGGGCAGCTACAATCACGGGGCTATCCAATGATTAAGGAGCCAATAATGAACAATTTCCTGTCTTCCAAGCCCATACCTACGCACGAACGCTTGATCATGGCCTTAGACGTTCCGGGCATCGAAGAGGCCAAAGCCTTGGTGAGTGAGTTAGGCGAAAGTGTCTGTTTTTATAAGATTGGCTTGGAGCTATTCATGTCGGGTGGGTATTTTGAACTGATCGATTGGCTTAATCAGCAAGGCAAAAAAGTTTTTGTCGATTTGAAATTCTTCGATGTCCCCGAAACTGTGGGCCGGGCAGTGCGGGCTTTGCGCGGCAGGGGAGTGGAATTTACCACGGTGCATGGCAATGATGCCATCATGGAGGCGGCCGCCCGCGAAAAAGGCTCGGTGAAAATTCTAGCAGTGACGGTGTTGACCAGCTTGGATCGAGGGGATCTTGACGACCTGGGTTTTGACTGCGACGTGGAAAAGCTAGTCGTTTCCCGTGCCAGACGCGCACTAAGCTTGGGCTGCGACGGAGTCATCTCCTCAGGCTTGGAAGTGCCGATGCTGAGGCGAGAGATAGACAATAAACTTCTAGTCATTTCGCCTGGAATTCGGCCCGTTGAAAACAGGCAAGATGACGACCAAAAAAGAGTGGTCACCGTCGGCCAGGCATTTCGCAATGGGGCCGACTACATCGTAGTCGGTCGACCCATCCGCGATGCTGCCAACCGCAAAGAAGCCGCTCTCAGGGTGCAAAACCAGATTGCAGAGGCATTCGCCAATTGAATAGGAAACCAGCCCCGTGCAGCACAATTTGATTTTGTTTGTTCGGCTAAGTAATTTGGTCTGTTTTTTTGAGTGCGTCTTATGCTATTGTTTGCATCCTTATGCATAATTTAGACAGCGGTTTTAGCACATCCTACCTGGTGGCCCTCTTGATGGGGTTGTTCAGTGCTTTGCATTGCCTAGGCATGTGCGGCTCGATCATTGGTACGCTCACCTTAAGCCTACGCAGGGAAATACGCGAAAACAAAGCCCTGCTAGTCCCATTTGTCTTTAGTTACAACTTTGGGCGGATTACCAGTTACACCATTGCCGGCTATTTGGCGGGCTTGATCCACAACGTGTTGATGCTGCCTTTGGGCGAAGGCGTGGGTCACCGCATTTTGCAAATCGTCTCGGCGTTGATTATGGCGGGGGCCGGTTTGCACATAGCCGGCTGGTTCCCCCGATTTGCCTATATTGAAAAAAGCGGGGTTTTGCTCTGGAAGGCCATCGAACCCTATGGAAGGCGGTTGATACCCGTGCACACCCTTTTCCATGCTTTCGTGTTTGGCATGATCTGGGGATGGTTGCCATGCGGCTTGGTCTACGCCGCAGTCGGGCTGGCAACCACGGCGGGCAATGAATATCGCGGCGCTTTGACGATGCTGGCTTTCGGTGTTGGCACATTGCCAGCAGTCGTCGGCGTAGGCATCATGACCAGCTTGATGGTTCGTTTGTCCAGCATGAAAAAATTCAGACAGGTGGCGGGCATCACCCTAATCCTGCTTGCCTTATTGGCGGCTTTCCCTTGGTTAAACCCGTGGGTTGATTCAGGGGCAATGCATCAAGGCATGATGCATGATGGATCAATGGAACCCATGGAACAGATGGAACCCATGGATGAGCAACCAACCCCTTAAACAGCGCAGACCGAATTAAATCCAGTCCTGTCTTGTTTAAAATGATTAAAAATCTGCTACAATTATCTTCTATTTTTCGGGTGCAAGGCAAAGCCTCTCTTGAGTGGCTTTTGCTAAAACGCAATTCACCTAAGCTGGCGTAGCTCAGTCGGTAGAGCAGCTGATTTGTAATCAGCCGGTCACCAGTTCGAATCCGGTCGCCAGCTCCATTAATTCAAAGGCTTGCAAGTGTTAAACTGGCAAGCCTTTTTTCATGGTAGACCTATGGTAAACCTTTGGAGAAAAGGGGTAGGCTTTTCTTGCCTACTTTGCCGATAACATTAGCGCCACAATAGCGGTCTTCTAGCTGCTGGAAGTTACATCTTTTTGGGAAACAGTGTTTTTGAGTCGGTGCGATTTGAGAGGATTGGATTCATCTGGCTTGAAATTTTCCAGCGTATTGGCCTTGGCGGCTTGGCGGATCAATTCATTGGCTACGGCGGTTTCCCTTATCTGCTCGAAAAACAACTGGTCTGCCGGGGTAAACTCAGTCCCGAAGCGTTCATTGAGCTTGCTGACCAAGCTTGAGAGTTTAACGACTTCGTCAGGCTTGCCCGTGCCGACATCATCAGGGCCGTACAGCGGCTCCAGTTCACCCGCTTTCAAATCAATCGAACCTTCGATGCGAATCAATTTTACCCTCCGTGCGCAACCGTACTGACGGCGTCAGGTTTTTCAGATACCCTCATTATACCCCCCCAGTGACGGGAACTCACTGTAATACCCGCAACGGGCATTCTTACTCACTCCATTTCAAGGGACAACGATGAACAGAAATAGACGCTTGATATTACCTCTGCTATGTGGCTTGCCATTGGTGATCATGGGTTGTAGTGGCGAAACGCCCCCCATTGACGCACTATCCACGGCAGACATGGCGGTCAATCGCGCACTGGATGCTAAGGCCGCAGAACTGGCACCTCTGGATCTGCGGCTGGCGCGGGAAAAACTGGATCTCGCCAAAGTGGATATGAATAAAGAGGACTACGTGCATGCCAGAAGGCTGGCCGAGGAGGCACGGGTGGATGCGCGGGTCGCGGAAGCCCGGTCTAAAGCCTTAAGCGCCGGTGACAGCAATCGAGAGGTTCGGAAAACCATCAAGAACTTTCATCATGACTTAGATCAAAAAGCGACGGGTCAGTAATCTTTTTTCAGCAATGGAGCAACACATCATGACACCCAGCAATCAACACATACCCCTGACTGCAAAATTAGGTTTACTCGGATTAGTTGCCTTATGCACGGCTTGTGCGAGCGTTCCCAATCCCGCTTTAGTAGATGCTAGGGCCTTCTACAGCCAAGCACAAATGGACCCGCAAGTCGTGAATAACGCACCCGTGGCGATGCATGAGGCCGAGCAGTCCTTGGCTCTTGCGTCTAAAACCAAAGACCAGCAAGAAATAAACCACTTGGCCTATGTAGCCCATAGGCAAGTCGATCTCGCCCGCGCCGAGGCTAAAACGAAGATCGCTGAAGATTCATCCAAACAGCAGTTCAAAGCCCAGGAGGGAATACGAGTAAAAAGCTTGGAGGATGAGCTGGCGGCGCTCAAGGCTAAAAAAACCGAGCGTGGCTATGTGATTATCTTGGGCGATGTATGGTTTGACTATAACAAATCTAGCCTAAAAGCGGATGCTCAACAAAACCTTTATCCGCTGGCGACTTTCCTAAAAGACTATCCCGAGCGGACGATTGCCATAGAAGGGCATACCGATAGCACCGGAACCGCAGCCTATAACCTTGAACTCTCGAAATTCCGCGCCGAAGCAGTGGAATCTTTTTTACGGGAAAACGGGGTTCAGTCCGAACGAATGACTACACAAGGTTTTGGCCTAATGAATCCTGTGGCCTCGAATAAAACCGACTCAGGCCGACAAGAAAACCGTCGGGTGGAAGTCGTCATTTCCGACCCTGATAAAGTTTCAACCCTGAAACACGGGCTGTAGGGGGCTTGCCATGGCGATAGAGGAAGCGAGCTATTTTGTGCTGGAGCAAGACGGAAAGTTTGAGATTCGCGATTACGCAGCCCACGTCATCGCCGAAACCCTCGTGCAAGGTGGACTCGAACAGGCCGGAAAGGAGGCATTCCAAAAACTCTTTCGCTATATTTCCGGCGATAACCGTTCGCGCGTCAAACTGGCGATGACGGCTCCTGTCGGGCAGCGGCCTGCGCAGGGAAATTGGGCCGTCAGTTTCACGATGCCGGCCTCACAGGGCTTGGAGACCCTGCCCGACCCGGAGGATCTGAAAGTAGTATTGCGTCAGGTACCCGCACGGCGGATGGCAGCGGTGCGTTACTCCGGTTTTTGGGACGAAAAAGGCTATCTCCGATACAAGAACGAACTGGAGGCATGGATTCAGGCGAAGGGGCTTGCCGTTGCGGGCGAACCAGTCTGGGCGCGCTACAACTCGCCTTTCACGCTCTGGTTTTTGCGCCGGAACGAAATTCTGGTTCCGGTGGCGGATCAACCATGAAAACCAGCACACTTAATCCTGAATTGCCCCGTCAGAAAGTGCTCATGGTCGGCAACTGGCGGATCGAACAATTTCAGGGATCTGTGGAGAGATGCGAGTTTGAGAAACGCCTTAGCCGCAAAGGGTTTGGTGGGCGCGGCGGCGGCTTTGAAACAACCGACAAGATGACCAATCCCCAGATAGAGGTGAAAGTCCGGCAGTTTTATCAATAACCCGAATGAAAGCGCTAGGGGTTTTGCTATTCATATTGGGCAACTTGGGCGGCTGTATGCTGGGTCCGGATTATCGGGAAACCCCGCCCGCCGTTCCCGCTCACTGGCAAGCCGGGCAGGATGCCAGCGCCGAACTTAAAGCCGTCGATCCGCAAATGCTGAAAGACTGGTGGAAAAGCTTCGACGACACCGGCTTGGATCGTTTGATGAAACAGGCGTTGGCGGGCAATCTGGATTTGAAAATAGCCCTGACGCGCATAGACCAAGCCCGTGCCGAACGTAGTGGCACCCGCGCTGAACTGTTCCCCAAGGTTAATTTAGGCATAGGGGCCGCCCGCTATGAAAACCCCCTGCCGGGGCTTGTGCCTGGAACCCGCTTCAATTTCTTCCAACTGGGTTTCGACACATTGTGGGAAATTGATTTGTTTGGCCGTCAGCGACGACGTTTGGAAGCCGCTTCAGCCGATCTGGACGCGGCGGACGAGCAATACCGCTTCGCTTTAGTGACACTGACCGCCGAGGTGGCGCGGAGTTACATCGAATATCGCAATCTGCAAAACCAACAGATCATCACCCGCGCCAATCTCACCGCGCAGCAGCAAATTTTGAGTCTGACTGAAACCCTGTTCCGCGAAGGCGTTGGCACCCGCTTTGAAGTCGTGCGGGCGAGGGCTTTGACCGAAACCACGACGGCCCAACTTCCCGCCTTGGAAGCACGGCAAACCGGCGCATTACGTCAGTTGGAAGTGCTGGCTGGCAGCCAACCCGGTACTTTGGATGCCGAACTGAACGATCTGGGGACTGTTCCGATGGCACCGGGCAAAGCCATCTTGGCGACACCCGCCGCGACGATTCGCCACCGCCCCGACCTGCGCATCGCCGAGCGCAAACTCGCCGCCGCCACGGCACTACAAGGTTCGGCGATTGCTGAACTATTCCCAAAAATTTCACTATCGGCTTTTTTTGGCTTCCGTAACACCGACCTTGATGCCTTATTCAAATCGGCGGCTTTTTCCTACAGCACCGCTGCCAACCTCGTGCAGCCTTTGCTCAATTTTGGTCGCATCCAGGCTGGCATCGACCTTGCCGAAGCCAAGCAACAAGAGGCTTATCTGGCTTACGAAAAAGCCGTATTGGAAGCCTTGCAAGAAACCGAAACGGCAATGACACGCTATTTAAACGAGGAAATCCGGCGGCAGACCTTGTCCCGCGCTGTGGTGGATTTGCGCGAAGCCGTCCGCTTGTCGCAATTGCGCTTTCACGAAGGGGCCGTCTCGTTTTTGGATGTGCTGGACGCACAGCGGGCGCAGTATGTGGGTGAAATCGAACTGGCCCGCTCCGAAGCCGAGGCATCCACTAATCTGATTGCCGTATACAAAGCACTTGGCGGCGGTGCGAATGCCGAACCGCAACTGTCACAGAGGGAATGATGAGCGAAACGACAACACCAGCCACACCAGCAAAACCAAATGAACCGGGCAAACCGGTAGCGCCAGAAAAGCCAGTAAAACCAGCCCTATCGAAAAGATTAAAATGGGTGCTTGCGTTGCTCTGCATCACACTTGCCGCAGGGGGCGTAGGCATTTGGTGGATGATGCGCCCAGCCCCGCTGCCGCCCAGCATCGTTTCCGGCAATGGCCGCATTGAAGCCACCGAAATCGACATCGCCACCAAGACCGCAGGCCGTATCGTCGAGATTCTGGCCCGCGAAGGCGATTTCGTCCAAGCCGGTCAAGTGCTGGCGCGGATGGACACGCAAGTGCTGTTGGCGCGGAAGGCTGAAGCCTTGGCCCAAGTACGCCAAGCCGAAAATGCCTATTTGACCGCCAAGTCTGTCGTCGTCCAACGCGAGAGCGAACACCATGCCACTCAAGCGCTCGTCACCCAGCGTAAAGCCGAACTCGATGCCGCCGATAAGCGGCTGAAGCGCTCGCAGCGGCTGGTAGGGGAGGGGGCCACGCCGCAACAGGAAGTGGACGACAACGGCGCACGGGTGTTAGGCATGACCGCCGCCGTCGTCGCTGCGCAGGCTCAAGTCGCGGCGGCGCAGGCCGGCATCACCGCCGCCAAGTCCAAGGGTGTGGAAGCGCAATCGGCTATCGAAGCGGTCAAAGCGACCGTCGTGCGTTTACAAGCCGATCTGGACGACAGCGAATTGAAAGCCCCACGTGATGGCCGGGTGCAATACCGTATCGCCGAACCCGGCGAAGTGTTGAACGCCGGCGGACGGGTGTTGAGCCTAGTCGATCTCGCCGATGTCTACATGACCTTCTTCCTGCCCACGGCGGCGGTGGGCAAGGTCGCGCTAGGCAGTGAAATTCGCTTGGTGTTGGATGCCGCCCCTGATTATGTGATACCCGCCCAAGCCAGCTTCGTCGCCAGTGTCGCGCAGTTCACGCCAAAAACCGTGGAGACCGAAAGCGAACGGCTGAAGCTGATGTTCCGAGTGCGGGCGCGGATCGCCCCCGTGTTATTGAAACAGTATCTCGCGCAGATCAAGACTGGCGTTCCCGGCATGGCCTATGTCAAACTCGACGCCAAAGCCGCTTGGCCCGCCAAGCTTGAAGTTAAGTTGCCGCAATGAGCAGCGATGACACCCCCGTCATCCGTATCCAAGCCGTCAGTTTACGTTACGGCAACACCCTCGCGCTGGCCGACTTGAGCCTAGACATTCCGTCAGGCCAGCGGGTGGGTTTGATTGGACCCGATGGTGTCGGCAAGTCCAGTTTGATGGCTTTGATTACCGGCGCACGGGTTATGCAGCAGGGCCGAATCGAGGTATTAGGCGGTGACATCACTGATGTGTCGCACCGCCACGCCGTCTGTCCGCGCATTGCCTATATGCCGCAGGGCCTGGGCAAAAACCTCTACAATACTTTGTCGGTGTTCGAGAATGTCGATTTCTTTGGTCGCTTGTTCGGGCAGCCCGAAGCCGAGCGCCAGCAACGCATAGCCGAACTATTAGCCAGCACCGGGCTAGAACCGTTCCGCGACCGTCCGGCGGGCAAGCTGTCCGGTGGCATGAAACAGAAGCTCGGCCTATGCTGCGCGTTGATTCATGACCCGGATTTGTTGGTGTTGGACGAGCCGACCACCGGAGTCGATCCGTTGTCCCGCGCCCAATTCTGGGATTTGATCGACCATTTGCGAGAACGTCGGGCCGGTATGAGCGTATTGGTTTCCACCGCCTACATGGACGAAGCGGAGCGTTTCGACTGGCTGGTGGCGATGGATGATGGCAAAATACTCGCCACCGGCACACCCTCCGAATTACGGGAACGTAGTCAAACTGAAACCTTGGAAGCGGCGTTTATTAGCCTGCTACCTGAGGAAAAACGTCGGGATCATAAAGCCTTGGTGATACCCCCGCGCAGCAGCACTGGCACGGCGGAAATCGCCATCGAAGCCGAGAATCTGACCATGCGTTTCGGCGACTTCACCGCTGTGGATAAGGTTAGCCTGCGCATCGAACGAGGCGAGATTTTCGGCTTCCTCGGCTCTAATGGCTGCGGCAAATCGACGACGATGAAAATGCTGACCGGCCTATTGCCGCCAACCGCAGGCACGGCGAAGCTGTTCGGTCAAATTGTCGATGCCGGCAATCTCGCTACGCGCCAGCGCGTCGGCTATATGTCGCAAGCGTTCTCGCTGTATGCCGAACTGACGGTGCGGCAAAACTTGGAGCTACACGCCAAGCTGTTTCATTTGCCCGAAGCCGGGATTGCCGTCCGCGTCACCGAAGTTGCCGAGCGTTTCCAACTCAGCGCCGTCATGGATGCGCTCCCCGATGCACTGCCCTTGGGTATCCGCCAGCGCCTGTCCTTGGCGGTGGCGGTGATTCATCAGCCGGATTTGTTGATCCTCGACGAGCCGACCTCCGGTGTCGATCCCATCGCCCGTGACCGCTTCTGGGAGTTGCTGGCTGAACTGGCCCGACGCGATCAAGTGACGATCTTCATCTCCACCCATTTCATGAACGAGGCCGAGCGTTGCGACCGCATTTCGTTGATGCATGCCGGCAAAGTGTTGGCGAGCGATGTGCCTGCCGCGCTGGTTAAACAAAGTGGCGAGGCGACCTTGGAAGCGGCTTTTATCGCCTATTTGAAAAAAGCCAGTGGGGCGGATTCCGTCATTCCGGCTGGGACGCCGGAATCCAGTCACACGGATGTGAATCAACCCACCGCCGACAGCCCTCAATCAAGCACTCATGCAAATGACAAGTTACCGTCCATGGCACTGGACTCATGCGGGACATCCGTGTCCCGCACCCCAACGGGCGGCGAAGCCGTGCAAATCGGCAATCCTGCCGATTTGTCCGGCATTCCCTGCCGGAATGACGAACATACTTCTAATTCAACAGTATTGGGGCTTCCCCCACACACTCCCCGCTTCAGCCTATTGCGCCTATTCAGCTACACCCGGCGCGAAGCCTTGGAACTGCGCCGCGACCCCTTGAGGGGGTTGATCGCTTTGTTTGGCACTTTGCTGTTGATGTTCACGTTTGGCTACGGCATCAGCATGGATGTGGAAAATCTGCATTTTGCCGTACTAGACCGCGACCAAACCAGCCTCAGCAACAACTACGCGCTAGACCTCGGCGGCTCGCGTTATTTCATTGCGCAGCCGCCGATCAATGATTACGAAGAACTCGACCGGCGAATGCGCAGTGGCGAATTGAGTCTGGCCTTGGAGATTCCACCGAATTTTGCCCGCGATTTGGAACGCGGCAACCCGGTCAAGATCGGTGCTTGGATTGATGGGGCGATGCCGACCCGCGCCGAGAATGTGTTGGGCTATGTGCAGGCCATGCACCAAGGCTGGCTGTTGGAGAATGCGCGGCAGCGGGCGACGAGCCGAATCCCCGGCGGCTTGATGAGCATCGAAACCCGCTTCCGCTACAACCCCGATGTGAAAAGCCTGCCCGCCATCGTGCCGGCGGTGATTCCAATGTTATTGATGCTGATCCCTGCGATGTTGAGCGCCCTCAGCGTCGTGCGCGAAAAAGAACTCGGCTCAATCTTGAATTTGTACGTCACCCCAGTCAGCAAGCTGGAATTTCTGGTCGGTAAGCAACTGCCTTACATCGCCATCGGCATGGTGAATTTTTTCCTGATGTCAGCATTGGCCGTGTTTGTGTTTGGTGTGCCGCACAAGGGCAATTATTTATTCCTGACTCTGGCCGCGGTGCTGTATGTCACCAACGCCACTGGCATTGGTCTGTTGATTTCAACGCTGACCCGCAGCCAAATCGCCGCCATTTTCGCCACCTTTCTGGTCACTTTCATTCCGTCGATCCGCTTTTCCGGGATGCTCGATCCGGTCGCTTCGCTGGAAGGTGGGGCGAGGTTGATTGGCGAATCCTTCCCGGCCACCCATTTTTTGACCATCTGCCGTGGCACATTTTCCAAGGCTTTGGGCTTCGCCGAATTGCAGTCGTCGCTATTGCCGCTGGCCCTCGCCATTCCGGTCATCGTCGGACTTAGCGTCTTACTGTTGAAGAAACAGGAGCAATAGCCATGCGCCACACCTTGCTCAACATTTTCTATCTTGGGGTTAAGGAGTTGCGCAGTCTGCGCCGCGATACGATGATGCTGGTGTTGATTGTGTTCGCGTTCAGCGGGCAAGTGTACCTGACCGCGACCGGCGTTCCCGAATCCCTGCACAAAGCCCCTATTGCCATCGTCGATGAGGACCGCTCGCCACTATCGGAACGCATCGTCAACGCCTTTTTTCTGCCGCATTTCTTAGCGCCCGATGTGATCGAACCTTATGCCAGCGATGCGGGCATGGACGCGGGGCGCTATACCTTCGTCCTCGACATTCCGCCGAACTTCCAGCGCAATGTGTTGGCAGGGCGAAAACCGACGATCCAACTCAATGTGGATGCGACGCGCATGTCGCAGGCGTTCATCGGCAATAGCTACATTCAAACCATCGTCAACGGCGAGGCTTCGGCATTTGTCCAAGGCCATCGTGCCGTCGCCAGTCTGCCCGTCGAATTAGAGACGCGGGTGCTGTTCAATCCAAATCTCAGCTCGGTCTGGTTCGGTTCGGTGATGGAAGTCCTCAATAGCATCACCATGCTATCCATCGTGCTGACTGGCGCGGCGCTGATCCGCGAACGCGAGCATGGCACGATAGAACATTTATTGGTGATGCCGCTCACCCCCTTTGAAATCATGTTGGCTAAGGTTTGGTCAATGGCACTGGTCGTCGTCATCGTGGCGATGGCATCAATGGTGTTTATCGTACAGGGATTGCTGGATGTACCGATCCAAGGCTCGATGAGCTTGTTTATCGCCGGGATGCTGCTGCATCTTTTTGCGACGACCTCGATGGGGATTTTCCTCGGTACGGTGGCCCGTTCGATGCCGCAGATGGGTTTGTTGATGCTCATCATCCTGCTGCCGCTACAGATGCTGTCCGGTGGGCTAACACCACGGGAGAGCATGCCCGCTTTGGCGCAGAATCTTATGCTGGCCGCGCCGACCACGCATTTCGTCGCGCTGGCCCAGGCTATCCTCTATCGCGGGGCCGGGCTTGGTGTAGTTTGGCCGCAATTTCTGGCCTTGCTGGGAATTGGCAGCGTGTTTTTTGCCTTGGCGCTGGCTCGCTTCCGCAGCACCATTAGTTCGATGGCTTGATGAGTGGTAAGTATCGTAGCTTGGGCGCGTCTCTTTGCGCCCAACCTTCCGGCATTATTGTCGGGCAACGATGAAGCTGTTGCCCGACCTTCAAGGCTACAAGGCTGGCTAAATTAGCCGCTGACCCGTAGACGTTAGCCCGTGGCAGTGGCTAGTTAGCCGCTGGCGCGTAGACGTTAGCCCGTAGCACTGGCTACCTTAGCCGCTGGCGCGTATGCGTTAGCCCGTGGTACTGGCTACCTTAGCCGCTGGCGCGTAGGCGTTAGCCCGTGGTACTGGCTACCTTAGCCGCTGGGCCGTAGGCGTTAGCCCGTGGTCCTGGCTACCTTAGCCGCTGGCGCGTAGACGTTAGCCCGTGGCACTGGCTAACTTAGCCGCAGGGTCGTAGGCGTTAGCCCGTGGTCCTGGCTACTTTAGCCGCTGGCGCGTAGACGTTAGCCCGTAGCACTGGCTAGTTAGCCGCTAGGTCGTAGGCGTTAGCCCGTTGTTTGAAGCTCTGCTTCTATTCGGCTTTAGCAGAGCTTCTAGGGTAGCGTTACCAAGCTGGATCTCTCGTCGTTATACACAAGTGGTTGAAGCCCGTCATTCCGGCATGGACTGCCGGAATCCAGTCACAGGGAGGTGAATCTGCGGGTTGGTGTGCAACTTGAATCAAACACTTACATAACGACGAGTTACCGTCCATGGCACTGGATTCCTGCATCCCTGCTGGAATGACGGCACTACGGCTTGGCGGGACTTGTGTATAACGATGAGATATGGAGCTTGGGAACGAACGCAATTTAAAAAAATTTCGGCTACGCCGCCTTCACCCTGACCGCCACGTCGCTCCGCTAGTGGCTGTCCGGGTTGCAGCCGCGTAGCCTACTGGCCAGTGCCGGTTTGACCTAGGGCAAGGCGGAACCCGAAGCCGTTGAACCCGTAGCCAGGCTCGTACCTGTAACGGTAGGCAGAACGCACGCCCCTGCCGAGGCTGACCCAAGAGCCGCCACGCAACACACGGCCGGCACCGGTGTCTGGGCCTAGTGGGTCGGTCTGAGGTCCTGCGGCATAGTCGCCAAACCAGTCTTCGCACCATTCATAAACATTGCCATGCATTTCATACAAACCCCAAGCATTCGGCGGCAAAGATTTAACCGGGACAGTTTTCTCGCGATACAAACCTTTTTTGCCGCCTGTATACGGGTAGTTGCCATCATAATTGACTTGTTCAGGCGTGATGTTGTCGCCAAATGAAAACGGAGTGGTGGTCCCAGCCCGACAGGCATATTCCCATTCGGCTTCGGTAGGCAACCGAGCATGCAAACCCGGCAGCTTGGTGTTCAGTGTTTCGATGAATGGTTTCACATCATTCCAACTGACTTGCTCGACCGGGTTGTGGGTATCGTCTGTGAAACGACTAGGATTATCCCCCATCACCGCCATCCATAAGGTTTGAGTACATGCACTCTCGGCCAGCCAAAAGCCTTGGGTTAACGTCACTTCATGCAGGGTTTCGTCACCATCTCTTTGTAACTCGCTTTCTGGTGAACCCATTAGGAAAGTGCCGGGTTCCATCCAACGAAAAGTTTGTTTGGCGTTTTGGATTATCAGCGTCATCCACAAGCCAAAGCGATCCTCACCCCATTCGCTGGTCCAACTTTCTGGGAAATAAGGTGGAAAGTGAGAATAGGTTCTAGGGTATGCGATCATGGTTTTGTTGGTGGTTTCTCTGGTTCCCAAGCTCTGCTCTTGTCGTTATACACAAGTACCGCCTTGGCTAAAATGCCGTCATTCCAGCAGGGATGCAGGAATCCAGTGCCATGGATGGTAACTCGTCGTTATGTAAGTGTTTGATTCAAGGTATATACCAACCCGCAAATTCACCTCCCTGTGACTGGATTCCGGCAGTCCATGCCGGAATGACGGGCTTCAACCGATTATATATAACGATGAGAGATGGAGCTTGGTAACGAGCGCAGTTCATTTGGGCTTGAACCATTGTTTCAAACGCCCCAACAATCCTTTATCCGTAGATTCCTTGGCTTCCTTCATCCCACGGGAATTGCCTTGTCCATCCCGGATTTCGCTACCCTGCATCCGGGCTACGGAATCGCCAACTTGCTCCGCGAGTGGCTGTCCGGGTTCCAGCCGCGTAACCTTCTCGCCAGTGCCGGTTTGACCTAGGGCAAGGCGGAACCCGATGCCGTCGTCCCTGTAGTCAGGCTCGCCCCGGCCACGGTAGGCAGAACGCACGCTCCTGCCGCCGCCGATCCAACAGCCGCCACGCAACACACGGTCGGCACTCGTCGTTGGGCCTAGGGGGTCAGTTTGCGGCATTGCATCAAATTCTGCAAACCCATCTTCGCACCATTCCCACACATTGCCATGCATTTCATACAAGCCCCAAGCATTCGGTGGCAAGGACTTGACCGGCACAGTTTTTTCTCGATAAAGCCCTTTCTCGCCATTAGCATAAGGATAACCGCCATGATAATTAACTTGTTCGGGCGTGATATTGTCGCCAAACGAAAACGGAGTGGTGGTTCCGGCCCGACAGGCATATTCCCATTCGGCCTCGGTGGGTAGGCGGGCGTTAGCATTGGGGGCAAGCTGATTAAGCTTGTCAATAAAGGTTTTCACATCATTCCAACTGACTTTCTCGACCGGGTTGTGGGCGTTGTCTTTGAAAGAACTGGGATTATCCCCCATCACCGCCATCCACAAGGCTTGGGTACTAGCGCTGTCGGCAAGCCAATAGCCTTTCGTCAGCGTGACTTCATGCTGGGTTTCCCGTTCTTCGATTCGTTCCGGTTCGGTAGGCGGCGAACCCATCAGGAAAGTCCCCGGTGCGATCCAGCGGAAGCGTTGGATCACCTGCTTGATTTCCAGGTCGGCAAACAATCCGTGCCGGTCGCGGCCTATGCCCACCGCCCAACTGGGTTTGGTCAGGCTTGCGATGTGCAGGATTTCGGTGGCGGTTTCCAGTTCGAGTGCCAGCGTGTCTTGGTCGAGTGCGGCGAGGGGGGTGGTGGTTTGAGTGATGGGGATGTAATGCGCCCCAAAGACCGACTCGGTTTTCAAAACCGAGTCGGTCTGTCGGCTTTCCCGCACAAACACCCCGCTCGACACGGTTAAATCGGCAAACCAACTCCCAGTCGGCAAACCATCATCCGTTTCCAGCACCAATCCCTGTCCACGCTGGCACAAACGGGCTTGGTGGGTTTGCGGGGTGCGGGTTTGCAGGAAATACCAAACCTGTTCTGCCGAAACCTCCGGGGGCAGTTCGGGTGATTCATCGGAGTTTTCTTGGTCTCGCTGCGCGATGGCCCATAAGGCGGCGAGTTCGGGGTTGTCTTGCCAAAGGCTGGTCGTGAGTGGATGGCGCTGCACGTGCCGGTGTTGCCATTCCCGCAAGACCGGCGAAGCAGACTGCTCGGCGGTTTTGACGATGGACCGCTTCCATTGCCGGACGGCGGCAAGTTCGGGTACATCCAATACACCCGGCAGCAGACGCTGGCACACATCCAGTTCGGCATAACGGATCGAGGCGGGCAATCCGACATGATGGGCGCGAATCAAGACAATGGCCTGTTGTTGCAAGCTCACATCCAAGGCTTGGAATTGCTGTTGATAGCGGGCTATCGCCGTTGGGCTGGCAAAACAACAGCCTTGGCTGCTGGCGGCGATGTCGGGGTGTGACCAAACCCGCACTTCGTCGGCGGCAGTGGCTTGCCCATTCGGCAATAGATAACGCAAACGGCGCAATAAGCTGGATTCGATGACGATGGCGGGGGCCGCCAAGGCCAACAAACGCTCCGCACCTTGGTCTGCCGGGTCCATGGCAGCAGGGCGCGAACTACTGGTTTGGAATCGGCTATGCCGGTCCCACACAAAAATAGCATAAAATGATTTCAAGTCGGCTTGCGGCTGACCGGCGGCAACCGGGCTTAACACCACGGGTTTGCAAGCCGCTGCCCGCAGTTGACCGCCGAATTGCCGCCAAGCCATTAGGGTTTCCGGCGAGGCATCCAATAAACCGAGATCGCTTAAAATCAGCAAGCGGGTTTGGGCATCGGGCATCTGCCAGCGTTTGAGTTCATGAGTGCCGGGTTGGCGATAGCGCGTAAGCCGTCCCGGTTCGCCATGCAAAATGCGTATGTCCAAGCCCACCGAGCCATGCAGGGCTTCCAAAGCTTGGCACAAGGCATTGAAGTCTTCCCGGAATGGTTGGGTTTTGTGATTGTAATCCAGCAAGATGCACAGCTTCGCACTCCAACGGTGTTGCGGTCGCCAAGGCAAACGGCGCAACACTTCGCCTTGGGTGACGGTGCGAATCACGCGGGGAATGTCCAATTGTAGAGATTGCCCGGTTTGCCCCAACGCCCGTCGCAAAAAAGGCCATAACCTAGACCAACAGGTCAACGGCAAACGCGGCGGCAGCCTGAACGTGGAAGGGGCAGGGCGTTCGTCATGGCTCAGGGGCTTGGCCTGTTTTAGCCATTCCGGCGGTTCCAGCGGGTTGTGCCGTTGTGAAGACGCAAGCGGGATGCGTTGGGTGACGTAGAAATAACGGGCGGAGGGCTTTTCAGTGATGGTGACTGGAGTTGCTGCAATGTTTAATGCGGTTGTTACTGTTTGTACAAAGCTCTCGACCTCAATGCTTTCCTCCTTTTCCTGTTCAAGCTTTGCATAGCCCAACGCAAACGCCATTTTCTCCAAACCCTGCTCGCCGTCCGCCGCCAGCACACGCAGCAAATCGGCGCGGCTGAGGGAGGTTTGGGAGTGGGGGAGAATGGCGTTCATTCAAACCGTAGCCCGGATGGAGCGAAGCGGAATCCGGGTAGGCGAGGCTAATAATCCCGGATTACGCTTCGCTTCATCCGGGCTACAGGAATGCGGCAACATCCAACTACTCCTTCATCCTAGGATGTTTCTGCAACGCAAACCGGCTGATCTTGCTTAATAATTCTGCTTGTAAGCGGGTATCGGGTTGCAGGGTTTTAATGACTCGCAACATGTCGATGTATTCGGCTTGCCCCGGCGGGGTGACGCCTTGGGTTTCGGTCACTTGGCGGTCTTCCCACAATTGACGGGCGGCTTCATAATAAACCGCATCGTCTATGGCTTTCTCGAAATGCACCTTGCCACGTTCAACCAAAGCCTCCAAGAAAGCGTCTTTACCCGTGGGCAATTCAAGATTCAACACCAAACAGCGACGCACAAACGCGGCGGGGAGTTCGCGTTCCTCGTTGGTGGTGATGACGACCAAGGGCGTGGTCAAACCCGTTTTCACGCCCACTGGCTCGGCCAGCCAAGGCACACTGAATGCGCCATTGCCCAAGGTTTCCAATAAGCCGTTGGGCAGGTCGGCATCGGCCTTGTCGATTTCGTCGATTAGCAACACACAGCCCCGCTCTGGTTTCCAATCCGGCGGCAGAATCGGCGGATTGGATTGCCTGCCGCCGCGCTCATGTTGATCTAAGGCGGTTTGCCAATCAAACACCCACCACAAGGGTCCAGGGCTTAAATAGTTGCGCGGGTCCAATTGGTTGCGCACTTCGTCCGGGGTCAAGCGGGTCGCGCCCAAGGCTTGCGCATCGCCCAAACGCCCGACCGCATCATAGCGCCATTGCAAATCCTGGCTTTCGCTGCGTGTATGCACGACTTCGGTGATGAACAGCCTGCCCAATACCTCGGCGGCGGCACGGGCCAATTGACTTTTACCCGCCCCCGGTTCGCCGCGCACCAGCAAAGGCCGTTGCGCCGCCAACGCGGCGCGAATGGCCCAAACGGAAGCCTCGTCGAAAACATGCACGGATTCAGGCCAAGAGCCCCGGACAGGCAAACGGATGGGGGTGTTGATGGGGAGGAGAGGGATGCTGTCAGCCATATTCATTGCAGACGTTGATGGGGGATGTTAAGGAATTCGCGGATGACGGTCATAAAGTCAAATTCATCCTCGACTTGTAAAGTAGCTTGTCCGCCAGTGGCTCTCAGGTGAATGATGGTGATGGCTGGAAGCTTATCCAGTAGCTTTTTGCAAAATTCGGGGTCATTGAGCCGACAATTTTCACCTTCGCTCACCGGAATATAGTAATGGTTGTCCTTATTCCTTTCACGAAACTTCAAGGTGCTGTTCAGATTGTCTATTTCATCAGCCGACAGGGTGATTCGCGTATCCTTTGGGAATACCCTATTCCATATTTCTAACAAAATTTTGTCCAAGGTGAAATTTTCATCCCACCCGCTTTCCAATGGAAACCAAATTTCATCCTTGCCATGAACATCTGATTTGCCCGGTTCGGCATGAAAACCGGGCGGTATCTGTCGGAAACGTGAACTGACGATTTCCACACCGCAAGAGGTTTTCACCACAATGTCGAAACCGATAGATTTCAGTTGGTTTACCTCTTGTTGGTTAACCCATTCCGGGCTAACCGCAAACAGGCTTAACCAACCGAGGATGGATTTTGCGGCTTCCCAAGTGGATTTATATTCTTCGGCATTGACCGCAAGCGCACCTAAACAAGTTTTAATCGCTGGGCGCAACACATCATTAATGGCGATTGTCGGTTCCGCCTTGCAGAGATTTTCCAAGGGGTCGCCTTGCCCAAGCGTGTCCCTGCATTTGGAATGCAAGGTATCGCGGAGATTGTCGCGTTTGTCGAGAACTTCCCTGATCTTATCGCGTATTGTGTGCAGAAATTCCACATCGGGCTTTCTATTCCAGCGGAGCTTGGCCCCTGTTTCTGGTGTATTTGGCTGGATGCGGTTGATTAAAGCCAAGAAATTCTGTTGCTGCAAAGATTCCAATGGCAATATATTCATATTGCTGACGAAATCCACCAAATCATTGATGGATGCATAGATTTCAGCATAACGTGTATTGCGCTCTTGTAATCGTCGGGTATTGCCAGGATCGCGACCGTACAACTTTTCCCGCAACGATTTTGTTTTTCCTTCCCAATAGTCAATTAATGAAAATTGAAAATCTTCATCATCCAAGCGAATCTCACCAAGATTTATAGGATGAATCCGCGAATGGAAACTACCATTTTTCCAAACCTGTAATAGTTCATACATGCAATATTCCGATTCAAAATATTTCCGGCTAAACACAGGGATAATATTGCCAGCACTGCCGATTTCATCCATGAAAGACCGGATTAAATCGCCATATTTAATTCGTTCTATATCGCGCCGGAAATCAAGACCATAACCTCGGCAAGATTCCCCAAGCAAATCCACGATGGGGGTTTCTTTATCTGCCGACCATGAATACGAAACATAAACGCTGGTGGTCATACTAATTTCTCGGTACTTAATATCTCGCCAACTACCAAACTGTCGGTTCAAAGGTTTGATCGTTGCGGATTTCCAAATGCACCCCATTCTGACCGATGACAAACAGCCCTTTGGCTATCGCGTAACGCGCCACGTTATCGGGAATCACCATCGCCGCCAACGCCCCCATCAGCTTGAAATTTCGATATTTAGGCGACAATCGTTTCAATTTTGCCAGCCGTTCCAAATGCTCGTTGACATCATCGACTTTCAAATTGCTTTTGCATTCCACCCCCACCGCCTCATTGTCATTGACGACCAATAAGTCAATTTCCAATCCCTCGCCATCCCGTTCCATAGTGACGTTTTGATAAACCTCGTGAACCACAATGCCACGTTCTTGAAACAAGCGCACGGCGGCGGGGCGCACCGCGTCTTCAATGAAATCGCCCAAGCGGTTGCCCAACTTGCCGATGCTTTTGGTGACTTCTTTGATCTTGCGGTCTGTTTCCTTGAATTGGCGGTCAGTTTGTTTGGATTGCTCGACGATCTCCTTCAGTTGGCGATCAGTTTCTTTGAATTGCCGGTCAGTTTCCAGAGACCTCAAACTGACTTCTTGAAGTAGACGCATAATATCGTCGTAAGTGGGTTGCGTAGTGGACATGGTGCTGTTTCCTTAGTGTTTAAGCTGAACCCTATTTTACCATCTGATGTAAAGCAGCGATTTAAGGATTGGAGCGTCAAAGCTTGCTTTGACTAGGGATTGGAGCGTCAAAGCTTGCTTTGACTAGGGATTGGAGCGTCAAAGCTTGCTTTGACAAGGGATTGGAGCGTCAAAGCTTGCTTTGACAAGAAACGCGAGCATTGCTTTTATGCTCCCAGGTCAAAGCAAGCTTTGACGTTCCCAAGTCAAAGCAAGCTTTGACGTTCGTGCGCCCGTGATGGCGCATCACTAGCACGGTGGAAGTCCGTGTCGGAGTATGCCAGAACTCCGTAGCTGAAGGTAACTGCGTCGCCGCGAGGCGGGGTGGGGAGCAACCGGAAGCGAAAGGCCG
>CAIOOA010000145.1 GCA_903859815.1 uncultured Methylococcaceae bacterium
GACTTTGACCCCTTCAATATCAAGAGGGATTGTGACATACTCGGTCATGGCGCACCTCGCCTAAAATTCGCGTTGCCGGGCTTGGCAACTATCTGTTTAGATGGGGCTTATTTTTTACCATTCAAGTTCCCAAAGAGCCCACATGATATGTTGTGTATAGGCATATCTATATAATTCTATTATATAATATCAATAAGCCACACTTTAAAAGGATTACATAAGGCGTGGGTTTACGTCAAGTATGCACACGACCAGTCTTATTACGCAGCAGAAAAATCGGCAAGGGCCATGGGCGTTGGCCTGTGGTCACAACCCAACCCTGTTCCACCTTGGGAGTTTAGGCATCCTGAAAGATATGACACAAAGCCCGTTGATTCAGGTCAATCAATGAACGGGCAAACTCCTTCGGGGGAATGTGGGCAAAAGTATTTTTGTCTCAAATGACTAGTTGCGACGAGGCAAAGTTCTACCTTACCCATTGCGGTTTGGGCAGGCTTGATCGCGACGGGGACGGCGTTCCATGCGAAAGCCTATGCAAATGATGCCAATTTTCAGACATACAGAACGGGGTGCTTTAACCCAAGAAATTACTTCCAAGCCTAAAAATGCATCCTGCTAATGCCTTAGCCTTGCCCGCAAGGCTCTGATAAACACCATTGAGCGTCGTCGGGGTGTATGTTCAGCATCCCTTCAGAAGCGGTTGCATCGCCATCCCCGGCATCGTGGATTTTTTGGCAGTCTGCAAGCATCTGGGGTTTCCATGCCTGCCGTTCAGGTGAAAAATCCGCCTGATCCAAGCACCCAGTCCGAAATGGTGATCTATCAATTCGTCTTCGGGCATTGAGGCAAGTTCGTCCATTACGGTCTGGCTCAAATTGATGGTTAGCCAGCCGACAGCGTCCTGAACAGACCGGGGCATGTCGGCGGCTTCTATCTCGTCAGGGACGGACAGAGGGGGTTGGTCATTCATCGTGGAATTCGCGGTAAGTTGGAATGCTGGCCTGTCGAAAACTTGTCACCATCTGTTGAGAAGTACGGTATATTTTTTGAAATTATACAGCTTGGGAGAGGGTTCAAGTCGTTTTAGTTTTTATATTATCAACGATATGATATTTGACTAATCTAACCCTGGTTAAGGATTGCTATCAGTTTGCATTGTAGACATTTTGGGTTAAGTTCTCATGTAACTGGTACTGATAGTCGTTTGGCTGGGAGAGTATGCAGCTATCACTTCATCAAATTCCTGTTCTAAGAATTCACAAAATCTAATAAATAGATACCGATTCAATTCTATTGCCTTAGTTTTAGCATTATCTAACGTTTTGCGAGCATGATCAAAATGGTATTCGTACAGTTGAATCCTGGCCGATAGCAGATATAATTCGGGTATCCGCAAATTATATTGAGTGTCACTAATTAATTTTTCTGCTTCTTTATAACAAGCGCCGATATCACCCCAAAAAACATTTTTTTGATGGCGATTGTACCTGATATGATCTAATTTAATATTCCCAATTAGCAAGAGGGCTTCCACTGCGTAAAGCATCATTCCCGTTCTAGTGGCAATTTTCAAAACTTCGTCCGCATCCGTCAGTGCTTTCGAAAGGCGATCCTGATCATTAGGGAATGACCGTAACACTAGTGAACGCATCCATAGAATTCTAGGCATAAAATCCCTCCGTGGAGAATAATTCATTTCATCCATCGCTTTATTCAGTTCTTGCTCACTACGGTTCAAATAATTTAAGCGTTGATACGTTACATATTTCGCATAAAAATAGCGCCCCCACGTCAGTCTGTAAAGGGCTTTGTCGGATGCATCAGTATTGGAGATTCTTTGTGCTCGATCACAGCGCAAAAAAATATGCTTCCTCAGATCCTTGGAGAAATCTCTGGTATCGATTAAGAAAGCCCAATATCGTGCACCTTCCGTATGTGCTAAATATTCGTTTTGATTTTTATCATTGTTATGCCAACTTGCTTGCCTTTGCTCCGCCTCTTTAAAATTACTTTCACTTTCAGAGATCAAACCCATGCGGTGCTGTAGGGAGGCAAGATAGGCATAGCTTTGAATTTCGAGACTTTTATTATTATGTAATGTTGAGGAAATGGCTGTTTCAGCGAGCTTTTTCGCTTCGCCCAACTGACCCATGACGAGTTTCAACTCAACCAGTTTGTTGCAAGCCGAAAGGGCTTCGTTAGCCATTTTGACTTTTTCGCTATCCTCGAATTCCTTCTTGCAAGCTAGTTCATATTGACGTTGGCTAAAGGCAATGGCTTTAGCCAGATTTTCTTCGGACTCATGGCAAAAGGCGATGCTTCCACAGAGTTTTGCTTGTTGTAAATAGGTCAAATTACCTAGAGGAGTCCAATCCTTGGTAAAAAATCGTTTTAATGCATTAAGTTCTGTGGATATGGCATCGTAAAGATGTGCGTAATGGGTAGTGGTTGCATAAACATTATAAGCTTCTTGATATAACCCTGCCATGCAACCATGCGCTACGGCCCAATAACGCATTTCGATAAGACCATGCATGGCAGAAGTTTGACGGGTTATTTCATCGTATATAAAGGCTATTTCAAGGCGATATAAATTTTTTTTCTTGGCCTTCGTGATTAACTTAGAAAGTTCTTCATGCTTTTGATCAAGATTCCAATCAACAGGCTCTCCAACACCTTCAGGATTTTGATGGTTATCAATGAAGTCGTGATAGCGAAACTCTTTTAAAAGTAAATGATTTAATTCAAACCATTCCAAAGGATAGCGGTTAATTAAATATTTTCTATAATATTCACGAATCAATGGATTGATTTGAATCTCACCATTGGAAAGATAATCAACCCATCCGTATGACTCTAGATTTTTGATGTACCCTTTCAGAACTTCTGCTTTTTGCAAAGTATCCATGGTTTTTATGGTTGAATGAACAGGCTCCGTTAAACTGTAAAGTGGGTTTTGACATAAGGCCAACAAGCTTTGCACAGTAATGGTTTTTAAAAACACTCCCATCAAGCGCAGTAGGGCTAACTCATGTTGCATCCCATTGTTATACATCCACTCATTATACTGCTCAATAAACCAATTTATCCAAAATTTTTCTTCAAGCTTCTCGTCTGATACACTTTCCGAGTGGTCTTGTAGGCTTTTGGCTTTATCGTATGAGTTTAGAAAACCATTTAATTGGTCTATAGTGACATCCTTGGCATTTTTTAGAAAATGGCCCATGAAATTGAGTGCCAAAGGCAATCCTTTTACTTTTTCATGCCACTTGATAAAACTTTCTTGCTCTGGAGATACTCCAATTTTTTCAAGCAACTTATATGCATCTTCCTTGGAAAGGGCATCCATTTTAAATTTGGTTAATCGAGGTGAGGCTGTATATGAAGATAATTTTACTGGCAATCTGCTTGTTATAATGCATAGCACTTGGCTATTTTCGTCACAAAGCCCCTCTAGTAAAGACTTCATGGCACGGTCTTTGATGTTGCCATGCTCATCCTGAAAGGCATCGATTCTATCCAAGATTAGTAAATTTCTTCCTTTGCTTGTTCCTTTCTCTAAGTCAAAACTTTCTGTTTTACCAATTTTCTTCGCCAAATATTTTCCCTTATCCCAAGTATTCTGTGGCCCCTTTTTTCCAAAATGCTGGAAAGCCTCATCAAAAAAACGATTTGATGAGGACGGGGTATCCGAGTTATCGCTTGTGTCTCGAAAACTCCATGCCAACCCGTCGTCTAATCCTTCACCTAGATCATAGTTCTGAATCCAATGTGAAACTAGCGAACTTTGGCCTACACCCTCCATTCCATAAATTGATAAAACATTAATTTGTGTATCACGCCAAGCTACATTGAGTAAACCTAATTCTTGTTCACGAGCCACCAAATACCCGACTTTATTAGAAAAATAACTTTCACTGAATTTAATTTTTTTTGAAGGGACGTATTCTTGAGATTTGTTTTGCCCGATGAGCGTTAAATAGTTTGATAGAATCCTTTTATCACTAATATTTCCGTTATCAGTCAAAAAAGATGAAAGGCTTGGGTTTGTATTCGAATGCAGGAGAGGCAAGCAGCTTTCTATGGCAGGAATAAACTTAAAACGCTCACGAGGGCTGGTTTTCTTCGACGGTTTTATGAAGCCTGAAGTTTGAATAGCGGCGTAAAATTCATTTTTTAATGACTTAAGTTCGCAAATATCGGCTAGGTCGCTGAGATAAAAATCATGCGATCTTGTTAAATAACAATGCCATCCGGCTTTTGTTATCTTGCTAACCAGATATTGCCAACTATCTGCGTCCATATCGCTATGTTGCCTGAATGCATCAAGGCAAAGTTCATACAGACCTAGAATATCCAAAGTCTTGAAAGAATCATAGTGTTGTTCACAATAATCGGCTAAACATCCAATAACCAAGGGTACATTGGCAAGACCTTCCAGTTGATGTATTTTCTTTTCTAAGGTTTCCCTCATGTCAGTGGAAGATAATCTGACCCCAATGTAACTGTCCAACTGTTTTTTAGTAATGGGCTTGAGTTCTACACTGCTTAACCAGCTTAGGTAAGATGAACTGCCGCTAAAATGTCGTGAACAAACTAAAAGTCGTAGCTTAGGTGTTTTAACAAGTCTGCTAAGTGTCGTTGCAATTTTCTCCCTCAATGCAGTATATATTCCATGATAATCATCCATCAGGACGACACAATTATTCGATTTTAGCTGTAAACCAAGAAATGCCTTTAATTTCTTATGTGGATTTGCTAACACCAAACTAGCATTATCGACAATACCTACATGTAAATCTTCAATCTTATCTTTTTTCCCACGCTTGTTTTCAAGTAATGTATCTAGGGAATCAACTAAGTATAAAGGGATTAACTGGTCTGACTCATTTTGCCCTTGCAGTATTTTATCCTTTGCTACTTTCGCCAATCGCGTGGCTTCGCTAGCCAGTATCATGGATTTTCCACTGCCTATATCACCCCAAATAATTTTTTGATCTTGCTGATTCCAATCAATGAAATTCCAACCTAGATCAAGGTGGAACTTAGGTTTGTTTAGCTTTTGTTCAGCATGATTGGTAACAGCTTTTAAATAGTCGATTACCAAGTCGGTGTGATAGGAGCGAACCTCTGCCAAATGGTCAGGAGTATCAGCTAACATGACTTTAAGATTCTTGTGGGTATTTTGTAACGCTATGTCTACCTGTATGCAATTCAATTGATGGGCAACAATAATTTTGTCAATCGGCGGAATTCCATTAAACCTTGATTGATTATATTGATGAATGGCTTGAACTTTACGTGAAATGCTTTCAACTCTTTTGAACCCACCATTTTCATCGAATGCTGCCGCGATGAGTATCCTTGAATCGACAAATTGACCTTGTTGTAGCAAGCGACAAAAGCCCCAAAACGCAGCACCCCCTAGGGATTCACCTTCCATGGGGAGATTATCCTTTCCTTGGAGATGCCACGACACATCAAAATCCAGCGAAGGTAGCTTGCCTACACGGTCTAAGTATTCCAAACTGCTGTTCCAAGCCTGTTTTATTGCGCGATTTAAATCACTGTCTTCGTTAAGATTGCTTAACCAACTCTGATTTTCCACCAACTGACCTGAACCTTCGGGCCACATTTCCAAGCTAAGGCAAGCTATAAAATATTGGTTATGCTCAGTGACGAAGGCTACATTAACATTGACTTTCCTGAGCGCATTTTGGTGAAAACTAAGCCAAACGATGCGTTCCCAGCCAGTGATCGGTTCGCCATTAATAACGGGCGATTGTTGTTGAGCCGCAAGGGCGAGCTCCATCAATCTGTACGCATGACTGTAAAGCTTGAAGTCTTTGGGGAGAGAATCTTTAGAGCGCTCGTCCAAGCTTTCTTTTGAAACTGAATGTTTTAATTGCTTCCAGTAAAAATAATTATCAGAATTTTCCGTCAGGTTTTTCCATGCTGTGTTTCGATTTAAACCGTCCCGCAGGAGCTTTATCCAATTCGCCATGGCATCATCGATTTACAATTTAGGACTGGTTCAACATTGCTATATTAATCAGCTTGGAAATGGATTCAGAGTTTCGTCCTTTAAGTGCAGTATTCACTTCCTCTGCCTTAAAGTTTGCGGTTGCCACACAATATTCATCGTCATTGTTGATATCCTCTTCTACCTCGCCAAACCTAGTCTCCTTTGAAATTCCTCCTAAACTTATGGTTATCAGTCTACCTATGACTTGAAAACGGCAACCGACATTGATATTCAAGCTATGATCTTCATTAATCACTACGGACATTAAAAAAGCGTCATGTTCTCTTTCAATCCGAAAAAGTTCGGGATTATCAGCGGTTTTTGCCGCAGCAGCGAAAACATGCTTTAACTGAGAGTTTATAGATATATCCTTAATAAAATCATTTAAGGATATTACCAATTCGTGAAAAGTCAGGCTTTTCTTAAATTGTGCATAAGGCTTTTTAGTTATGCGACAGGCATGATAGATTTCATCGGTCAGAGTTTTGTTTTTACGATAATTTTCCAATTCCTCAAATTCAGCTATCGCCCGCGAGAAGTCGTAGTATTCTCCTTGAGATCGATTTAGTGTGGCGACTAATCGAGACAGGTCACTGAACTCCATAGCGCATTGAGGACATTGGTTAAAATGTGCCAAGGCCACATCTTCATCAAAGGGTGCAATTTGATTTTTTGCAAGATTGAACATTTTGTCCATGCTCACATGTTGAATTGCCTGTGTACCCATTTCGGCAAATAAATTCATGATTAATGCCTCGGTTTCCATATTCAATACCTCGGTTGGATGAAATTGGGTAATGATTAAAGTTTAGATTGACGGCGTTTCTCGGCAAATTCGGTTTTAAACCCGTCGATTCTTTGCTGGACGTAACGTGAGTCTTTGTTGACAATTATAGCAATCGCCCCGACGTTTTCTTTGTTGGAAAAAAATAAAGTCAAAATCCGCCTATCTTCAGGCGATAAGCGATTGTAAATGGATTCGAACAAAGCTTGGTCAGAATTTGAACCCACACTAGGCCGGGATGCGGAGGAAGGTCTGGTTGGCTTGAAGTCCTTTGGAACGGGTTTGTAGCCTAGAAAATGCTCCTTAAGCGAATTTTTAAGCAGCGCATCTTTAATAACTTGAGTTTCCGGGCAAATTCGAAATTTCGCTAGAAGGAAACCTTTAAGAAAAGCTAATACATTATCGCCATCCGACAATTCCGCCAGTCGATTGTGGCTTTGTTGATTGGAAATAGTGCTATTTTGATAAAATTCGGCGATCTGTTGCGCTTGATCATTAATGTTCAGATAGTAATATAAGTCATTAGCAGGGTTTTTGCCCACCATGGTGGTAGATGGGTATCTTAAATAGTATTCTATTATGCCCTGTATCTTATTAAGCACATGATAATCATAGGAATTAACCCCCTTTGTTTCTTTGCAACCATCCTCTAATGCCTTGGGAACTAGCCAAGAGATATAGCTTTCTCCTTGTAGATTGCATTCGAGACGGTAACGCCAATCTTGTGTGTATCCTAGGAAGGGTTTACGCTGGTTAATGCCAAAAGGTTTTTCTTTTGTTGCATCAAAACAATCAATAACTTTTCCCAGACCTATCTTAATCCATTTATCCAAATTATGAAGTTTGCAAATCGGCCAGAAAGGCTCAACCTTAGATGCCAAAATTCCTAATTCACTTTCGTATGCCAGCTTAAACCAATCCCTGATTGCTATTTTGTCTCCAAGACCCCCTGTCCGATAGGCGTAAACCCAAAGCAAATCCCGCACTTGTTCTACAAACGCTTGATTAGCAGGGGATAGTTTAAGGTTGCTGGAAACGAACCAGGGATCGGAACCCATGGAAATGATTTTTTGGGCTTGGCTTTGAGGCAGGATATCAAAGTAGTGACATGCGTCGTTGGTTGGCATTCCATTCAAACGCAATACAAGCTCTCGATAATGTCCAGTTAGTGCCTGCAATTTCGAGTCGGAGGGACTGGCAAGATATAGTGTTATGCTGTTGATGAGCGGCTGAAAATCAACGGATACTGGCATTACGCCCCCTTTGACACCACATTGGAAAACAGTTTGGTAGCCAAAGAATTCTTGTTAACCATATTAACCAAATTTTGCGCCTGTTCACGGCGTGGCATTCGACAAGTTTGATGTTTTTTAATTGCTTAGATAGATCCTAGCCATTTTAGCATTTTTCTATGCAGAATATCCGTTATTGGTTAGTTGTTTGTTTGTGTAGGTATTCCATCTTCACCCTTGCGAAGCAAAGCCATTATTTGAAAGCCGTATCCGCATAGCTGCAATGGGTCGTTCCGACCAATCAATTGTCATTTTTCGACAATAGGCCACCCAAACCGAATTCAGATTGAGACTTGGGAATGGGTTCGAGTTGTGCGAAAAAACGGTCATGTGACTGTTCGAGTGCGAGATAGCAATGGTCGGCATTCCCAACTGCGTCTAACAACATTTGCAGCGTCGGACAAGGGATCTCCTCGGGCCAGTGGTGCTCGCCATGTACGGATGCGGTGCATGAAGCATGTTCATACGCGGCAGCAACCTGACTGTCTGCCGAACCCAACAGGCAAGGGCTGTCATCCAATGCCCCTAACAACAGGTCGCGCTGCAGCTTCAATTCAGTCCAGTCGCCGTAAACCCAGTGGGTTCGCATCAATATCCCGATGATGATTTCTGCCCGTTCCTGAATTTCATTGCGGTAGCCGCCCACAACCGATTCGAATTCACCGGCGAGCAGGGGAAAGTTGAGTGCTTCCAGGTTGCCTGCCTAAAACCAAACCAGTTGGGGCTAAAACAGTATGGCGAGGCAAAATATTCGTAATCGTTCAGTCACTCCATGAAAACAGTATGGTAGAGAGTGATTTTAAAGGTACAATGGGACAAGCAAAAATTTGAATCTAATCAATGCAGCTAAGCGACCACGATGTGCGGCAAATGGACGAAGGCTGGCTGGAAAAACTGCCGAAGGACAAGCTGCGCAAAGTGTCTTCGCGAATCCTACAGGATTTGAAGGAAGCGCGGGATCGCCTGAACCAGACGCCTGACAACAGTTCGCGCCCGCCCAGCAGCAGGGCGCCTTGGGAAAAGGGTCGGACAGAGGGGGGTGGGGCTGACACCGACGAAGGCGGTGCGGGGGCGTCCAGCGAAACAGGGCAGTCCGCCGCCGGGGGCGAGCCCGCGCAGGGCAAGTCGCCCGCCGAACCAAAGAAGAAGCCGGGCAAGCAACCCGGTGCCAAAGGCTTTGGCCGCACCCAGAAGTTTGCCGCCACCGGGGAGCGGGCGCAC
>CAIOOA010000146.1 GCA_903859815.1 uncultured Methylococcaceae bacterium
AACACATCGCGCGAATAATGCTAGAATGTCAGCGGAAGAACGGAATCGCTTTGTGTCATCTCTGGCCGAACAGGTTTCAAGTCAGCTTGAGTCGATAAATCGGGCTCGCGCAGAAATGTCCAAGAGTACTAGCGAGGAGCGCGCTTCTTTTGTATCAAACTTGGCTAGTAATGTGGCATCATTAGTTCACGAATCAGCCAGTGATAGAGCAGGCGCTCATGCTGCATTCTTTGGTGGTGAGGCAGTAGCGGAAAAAAAAAACGAAACCCCAAAGGTAGCCACTCGCCAAACTAAAGTTACACCGGAAAAACCTTCTGTTCATAGTGAACCGCAAGTTAAGGTTGAAGTTAACATTGAGCAGTCGGTAATCCAACCAGAAGCAATACAGACGAATGATCAATCTCTGAATGCTACAGAGGCTGTTCAGGAAGAACCAGAGTCGGTTACTTTATGGGACAGCTTGGTGGTAAAGAAGGGTAAGGGAGGAGATCATGAAAAATCCAAAAAGAAGCACCAAGGAGCGGTTTCAGAGGAAAAACTGGATAAACCAGACGAAGATTAATCTGATATTCTAGGATTTTGAAAGCTTTCCAGATAAATCTTGTTTAGTTATTTTCCACACCAAATAGCTTGACTCGTATTTTTAATGAATTGGAAAGCATCAGTTGGGATACAAAGATATAAAACTTTGTTAACACTGAAGGGAAATATCTAATTTGTCTGCCACTTGGATGTTACAAACCGCGCTATGTGCGTGAGCGTACAGAACCTTTGAATCTTTGGCGTATGATATGCATTTGGTTTTATCGCGCTAGGGCGATAGTTTTAAACTGTCGAGTTCCGTCGTTCTCAAAGCATGGCGCGGTGTATTTTTTTCAAAATTAATTAAAATTACCACCAAGGGGTTGGTGTAATTTGGTAATTTAAACTTATCCCTAATTAATATTATAACATCAAGTTTGGCGGCAAATTATTCTAAAGATGGAAAAGTGGTACTTCGATTATTTCCAATCAAGTATTGAATAAGTATTATTCTAACAAATTTTATTTTTACATATTGTCTTTAATCGAACCTACCCTCTTGTCATAGACAAGGACAATATTCTAGCTTTCAACAGGAATTCCCTCAATGACTAACACAAATACAATATCTAAAGAAAACAAACCCACAGAGGAAGACTATGTAATTCCGGAGGCCAGTGATAGCTTCGTAATAACCCCATATTTAAAGGAGGTTATTGATCGAGCTATGCTTTATCTTCATGCTGGATACCCTGTACATTTTGCAGGACCTTCTGGCACAGGAAAAACCACTTTGGCTTTTCATTTGGCCGCACAATGGGGTAGGCCAGTGACTCTCCTTCAGGGCAACGAAGAGTTTGTCACTTCTGATTTAACAGGAAAAGATATTGGATATCGAAAAAGTAAGTTGGTTGACAACTATATCCATTCAGTCGTAAAAACAGAAGAACAAATGAGTCGAGTATGGGTAGACAACAGACTTACGACTGCATGTAGAAAAGGGGACATGCTTATCTATGACGAATTCAACAGGTCAAAAGCAGAAACAAATAACGTCCTTCTCTCTGTTCTGGCTGAAGGAATTTTAAATTTGCCAGGTCTGCGAGGGGCTGGCGAAGGTTATATGGATGTACATCCTAGCTTTAGAGCAATCTTTACATCAAATCCAGAAGAGTATGCCGGTACGCACAAAACGCAAGATGCGTTGATTGATCGGATGATTACTATAAAACTCGGTCATCCAGACAGGGACACTGAAATCGAAATATTGCACTCCCGCTCTGGATTGGATAATGAAGAATCCGCATACATCGTGGATATCGTCAGGGAATTACGAGGTGACGAACACAAATCCAAGACAAGCTTACGTGCGGGGATAGCCATTGCAAAAATCTTACATCACCAAAATATCAAACCGCGATTTGGCGACAGATTATTCCACGCTGTTTGTTATGACACTCTCAGCATGGAAACTGCAAAAGTTCAACATGCAGGACGCTCTATTTTCTTCGAGATGGTGGACGACGTTATTCAAAAAGTGTGTCCCCCACTGGAATCGGAACCAGCCAAACGCAATCAATCCCGGAAAATCAAGGCTACGGAGTAATACAATATGACTATCCGCACAAGGCCCCCTCGTTCAGTCTCGGATATAAAAACCCACTCTGGTCGCGCAAAAAACAAACACGAAACTTATAGAAATTATTTTCAAGTAGGTGCATTAGAGTTGGAGCGTTGGCGTCGGGAACGTGAGCGTGAAGCCGCTTCAAATCGCATTGCTGATATTGATTCCAGAATAGCCGATATAGATAAGGAAAAAAAGATGTTACTTGACGATGCCGCCGAAGCACAAGGAGAACATTCAGTCAATCCAGAGCCTATAGAGAAAAAACCTTCTGGTATGAAAATTAAATATTAAGGTCTGAGCTATGAATAAAATTCGCACTAGTTCCCATATCCGCACCTTTCGCGGCCTAAAAAGTTTCCGTTCTTGCGTCAATGCTACAGGCGTATCTCAAATTATCCCAGATTTTGGCCGGGTTCATTTAGAAGAATGCCGCAGATTAAACCGAGTACTTCATACCGCTCGTATGAAAAGTGTAAGAAAAACCCCTTCAGGAGTATAATGTGAATGCTATCAAAACAAATAGCGGTCGTCCTAAAATTCTTTACGCTCTTTGTACTGGAGGTGGAGAAGCCCCTTCTTATAAAGTCAAAGGTTTAGAAGCAGCCGCTGTTTATGCCATTGATAATGGCGGACTAAGAGCGATAGTAAGTGATACATTGAGTCCGCGTGTGCGCCCAGAAAGGCGTAATATTACAGCTCATCAAACAGTTTTACATTATCTGATGGAACAGGAAACTGTACTGCCTATGCGCTTCGGGGTGATAGCACGCAATGCCGAAGCAGTAAAGAAACTACTAGAGACTAATTCTAAGAGCATTAAGGAACATTTTAAGCGATTGGAAGGACGTGTCGAAATGGGTTTACGTGTCAGTTGGGATACATCCAATATTTATGAGTATTTTGTCGCAACTCACCCTGTTTTACGTGAGGCGCGTGATGAAGTATGGAACAAATCCACCAATATTCAAAGGGATCAAAAGGTAGAATTAGGTCGGTTATACGAGTCATTGCGGGCTGCTGATAGGAAAGATTGCGCTGAAAAGGTAAAAGAAGTCCTAGCGGATTATTGTGAAGACATTGTCGAAAACCCTGTCAAAAGAGAAAAGGATATCATGAACTTAGCATGTTTAGTTGAACGAAAGCATATGGATGATTTTGCCAAGGGTGTTTTTAAGGCTTCGAAACTTTTCGATAATGTTTATTTGTTTGACTATACCGGCCCGTGGGCGCCACATAACTTCGTTACCTTAGATTTGCATGCACCTTCATCTAAAACCAAAGTTAAGGATGATGAAAGCGATGACCCGGACTAAGGTGAGGTCATGCTTATAGTAGATGACATACTTTTATTTCCAATAAAGGGAATCAATTGGGTATTTAAGCAAATCCATGATATTGCCGAGGAAGAACTGGAGGGTGAAGCTGACCGTATTAGGGAGAACTTAACAGATTTGTATATGCTGCTTGAAACCGGGCAGATTACAGAGGAAGAATTTGAACAGCAGGAAAAGGAACTATTAGATCGTCTTGATTCACTGCAAGAAGAAGACGACATGATTGGCGGCGCTCTTGAGTCTGAAGAAGAAGAGGAGGAGGAGGAGGATATTGACACAAGTAGTCCTATGGTTAAACCTGAATGATTAATCACGAGGAACCCTCCTTCCTTGAATCTTCTTCATCGGAAAAACTAATTTTTTTTGGTGGGAAGGGGGGTGTTGGTAAGACAACCTGTGCTTGTGCGACTGCCCTTACGTTGTCAGAACGGCATCCAGAGCATCAGTATCTACTAATTTCAACAGATCCTGCGCACTCCCTTTGGGATACTTTCGCTGATTTAACTTTACCCGAGAACTTAGAAGTTCGTGAATTGGATGCTTCAGCCTCTTTACATAATTTCAAGGCCAAACATGAACAGATGTTAAAAGAAATTGGCGAACGGGGAACTTTTTTAGACAACGAAGACCTGCAAGGAATAATGGATCTATCCTTGCCAGGCATGGATGAATTGGCAGCTTATCTGGAAATAGCCGATTGGTTGCAACAGAGCAAATATCACACTATTGTTGTAGACACAGCGCCTACGGGGCATACCCTGCGATTATTGGAAATGCCAGATTTGGTTCGTCGCTGGCTAACTGGCTTAGACACCTTGCTGGCAAAGCATCGTTATATTCGCCGCCATTTTACAGGCAATATAAATCTAGACCATTTAGACCGTTTTCTTGTCGAAATGAACAGTTCATTATCGGCCATTGAAAAATTAATGAAGAACCAAGAAAGCTGTCAGTTTGTAATTGTGATGCTTGCTGAATCCATGAGTATTGAGGAAAGCATTGATCTTGCCTTGGCATTGGCTGAAAGGAAGATGCGAGTACCAGAAATAATCATAAATCAATTAATTATAGCTAGTGATTGTCCAACGTGCAGTGCTAGGCGAAATAGGCAAATGCAAGCACTAAAGGGAGTATCAAGTCGTTTAAAATGTCAAAGATTCTGGGAATTGCCTTTGCTCTCCGAAGAACCGTGCGCTAAGACACTAAGCTATCTTTGGTCAAACGTCCTACCATTCGAAGAATGTGGTGAACAACCCCAATTTTGTGACGAGTTACCGCTGAAAGTAGAGTTTGCTAGTATCTTACCGCCAAGATCAGTTAAACTTATTATATTTGCTGGCAAGGGTGGAGTAGGAAAAACGACGATGGCTTGCGCAACGGCCTTACGCATGCGAAGTGAGTACCCTGACCTACGTGTGTTGCTTTTTTCAACCGACCCGGCGCATTCACTAGCGGACTGTCTAAATCAAGTTGTTAGGAGCACCCCTACCAAAATCCTGCCTGGTTTGGACGCACAAGAGATCAATGCCGAAGATTCCTTCAATGATGTCAGGCAGGAATATCGCGAGGAACTTGAAACATTTCTAGCAGATGCATTTCATGGGATTGACATTACCTTCGACCGGGAAGTGATGGAACATCTGTTGGATTTGGCACCGCCCGGGTTGGACGAGATTATGGCTTTGACTTCAGTTATGGAACATCTTGATGGCGGCTGCTATGATGTTGTGGTAATGGACTCTGCTCCAAGTGGACACCTGATCCGTCTGCTTGAAATGCCAGAGTTGATCAGGAGTTGGTTGAGGCAGTTTTTTTCCTTATTGCTAAAATACAGGCGTGTCATGCGATTGCCTAAGCTTTCGGAACGATTGGTTGACTTGTCGCGCAAACTTAAATCCTTGCGCACCATACTTGTCGACCCTGAAAAAACTTATCTTTATGCGATTACCATTCCCACAAATTTGGCGTTGGAGAAAACCTCGGAAATGCTGGATAGCCTAAATAAGCTCAACATCCATTTAAAGGAGTTGTTTGTGAATCAAATTACACCTACCAGCAACTGCCTTTTTTGCCGTACACTGAATGAACGCGAGAAAAATCAAATAGATAAGGTGAAGTACATAGTTTTCAATAATAAACCAATTACTAAAATATTTATAAACTTTAATTCCGGTGGCATGACAAACTTGGAAGCGTTGGGTAATAAACTATTTAAGATTTAACTTTAATAAGATTTATGAATTTATTTTTTTTATAAAAGAACATTGAAATAACTATCCCTCCTCACTACTTAAGGCTCTTGGTGTGTCTATAATCGAAATACAAAAGCGAGAAGATTCTCAACAGGTATCCTTATGCGAAGCTTTGGATAGAATTCTTAACAAAGGAGCGGTCATCGTTGCTGATATCACAATTTCGGTTGCTGATATAGACTTGGTATACCTCAGCTTGCAAGCGTTATTGGCATCAGTCGAAACAGGAAGAAAAATTAGAGGCTTCAGCAATACTAGCCATGAAGAATGAAAATTTACAATCCACACAGAGCCAAGCTTTAGTCAATTTGACATCCATTGCTCAAAAAGACAAGGCTCATGGCAATTCTAGGTCGAGGTTGGAAATTAATGGAGACAAAGTCCGTAACGGTTTGGCGCAACTGGTGCTGACACTGGTAAAATTGCTGCACGAACTGCTTGAAAGACAGGCCATACAGCGGATGGACTCTGGCTCATTGACTGACGAAGAAATCGAGCGCTTGGGCTTGACCTTAATGAGACAGGCAGAGGAACTTGACAGGTTGAGAGAAGTTTTCGATCTAAAGGAAGAAGATTTGAATTTGGACTTAGGCCCATTGGGCCGACTATTATAAGGGTTTTATCATGAACGACAATAAAACATTGACCCACTCCACTAATTCGACTACCGTAGCCGATTTGCTTGAACGGCTTTTAGACAAAGGAATTGTCATCAGCGGCGACATTCGGATCAGACTGGTGGAAGTGGAACTGTTAACTCTCGAAATCCGTCTGCTAATTTGTTCGGTAGACAAAGCTTTGGAGATGGGATTGGACTGGTGGAGTGGCAATCCTGCATTCGACTCTAGGGCGAGAGTGCCCGCACTACCATCGCCGGATTTGGAAGAGCGCTTGAAAAGACTGGAAGCTAGGTTGGAAGTGCCTGAGCTTGTACCTGAAAAAATTGCTTAGCTTCAGTTATTCACTTTTATGCGTGCGCTAATACGTTTTCCCATAATTCATGGCAATGAAGATATGGGCAAATTATATGAAGTTGTAAACAAAACTAGGACTGAAGAAGAATCGCAAAAACAAGAGGCGGTGGTAAAATACTTCTGGGCTACCATTGAAAACGCTATTAATGGCTTTAGCCTTGACTATTCAAAAGTCAAGATCTACCAAGATAGTCTTCCCGTTTGCGGAAAAGAAACCGATATTGTAAATGATACAGCAAGCACGGGCAGCCCAAACTACCTTTTATTGCAAGCTCTCCGTGATAAGGGGGCGACTATCTTGGGAACAGAATCCCCGGAATTACTGCTGAAAGAGTATAATCTAATGAAGCAAGTATACCAACCCAAGTCTGGTCAACAGCCACCCAGTCAGGAGCAAGCACAATCATTATTGGATCAGCGCGATGAGTTCATAGCCCGGCGGATTGATGAGACATTGCAAGAAGAAGAAATGGGTCTGCTCTTTTTAGGGCTGAATCACCATATTGAGGGCAAACTAGCTAATGACATTAAATTGATCGAACCGCTTGGCAAACTAAGGCCAAAATAATTTGTAGTTGTTATTTTGCCAAATTCCATGATAGTTTTCATTTATTTTCGTTCTTCGTCACCGACAGTAGGAATGGACATGATCGCTAGAGAACCATGAAAACAACAACGAAAGAGCATGGATACGTATTAATTATTGATGATGACAAAGACATATGCCAGTTACTGTCTTTTTTGCTGGAACATGCTGGCTATGAAACCCAACAAGGCCATGATGGGGCAACTGCCATGCGCCTTTTGGCTCAGAGGGAACCTGATGTCATGCTACTCGACAGCATAATTCCAGAACCTAACGGCATGGTTGTGCTTGCCCATGCACACACCCTATATCCGCAACTTCCTGTCATGATCATAACTGGAAGTGCGGGGATTCTAAGCGCTGTTTGTGCAATTAAGGCAGGTGCGTGGGATTACATCCCCAAGCCCTTCGACAATGCCAGCGTTTTGAAGCTGGTTGACCGTGCAATGAAAACACGGTGGGGTAAACAAGACACCGATAGTAACTCAAATGTCGGCACCAAGGAAAGGATTGCCTCACTTATGGGCAACAGTCATAAGATTCAGTGCCTTGCCAATGATTTAATCCGAGTTGCCCATACTGATTTTTCAGTCATTATCCAAGGTGAAACAGGAACAGGCAAAGAGTTAGTGGCCAAGAATATACACCGAGCCAGTCCACGCAAAGATGGGCCGTTTATTCCAATTGATTGTGGCGCCATACCAGATTCTCTCATCGAAAACGAGTTATTTGGGCATGAAAAAGGGTCTTATACCGGAGCAGATCATGGTCAGGCAGGCAAGTTCGAGGCTTCGGAAGGCGGCACTTTATTCTTGGATGAAATCGCCAATATGTCATTGTCTGCCCAATCTAAATTATTACGGGCCTTGCAAGAAAGAATCATCTATAGAATTGGTGGAACCAAGCCTATCCCCGTTAATGTTCGGGTTCTAGCTGCAAGCAATGAAAACCTTCTTGATGCCGTCGTCAAGGGAAAATTCCGCGAAGATTTATATTATCGCCTGAACGAATATGTCATTCGTATTCCTCCCTTGCGTGAACGGCCAGAAGACATTTTGACCTTGGCAGACCGTTTTATTGAAGAAACAAGCGCAGAACTGGACAAGCCAAAAATTGATTTTTCTGTTTCCGCAAAAGAGGCATTGCTGCGTTACCAATGGCCTGGGAACGTGCGTGAGTTGCGAGCAGTAGTGCGACGGTCTTCACTTATCTCCGATGGAGAGATCAAACCTGAAGATTTGAGTTTTAACGTTCAACAGATTGCAAAACAAGAGCCAGCGAAACCCGAAAGCCCCACACCTGTGGTCAAGAGCTCTGGAATCGACTCCATACAAGGTCTATGCTTGGACGGTTCCTCACTCAAAGAAATCACTCAATTGAATATTGACGAAATAGAACGCATCGTCATCTTGGATACTCTTAAAAAAACCGGTAATAACAAAGCGGAGGCAGCGCGCCGTTTAAACATTGATTATAAAACGCTGTATTCAAAACTCAAAAAAATCAATTCAACTTTGGGGAAATAATGATGACCACTATAAAGAAAGGCAATTTGACTGGAAATGTGGAAGGGATTCTTCAAGGGCTTGGCAATTTAGTTGAAAAACTGAGCGAACTGGCCGAAAAAGGAGAGGAACTTAAACAAAGCGGTGCCTTTGACATTAATACAGGAGGCAAGGATGCCAAAGCAGTCTACGGATTTTCTGTAAAAATGGGCTTGGGCGGGGATGAGGCCAAGATAGAGCCATTTGGCAATGTCCGTCGTAACGAGCAAACTGGGGAGACCGTGGTACAGGAAGTTTCTGAACCGCTAGTTGATGTCTTGGATGAAAGCGACCACGTCCTGGTTTTAGTCGAAATGCCTGGCGTAGGCGACGAAGACATTACATTAACCTTGGAAGGCGACATTCTCACTCTGCATGCCGAAAAAGGTAGCAAGAAATATCATAAGGAAATCGTCTTACCCCGCGAGTTTAAATCTGAAGCCATGGAACGCTCTTGTCGTAACGGCATTTTGGAAGTCAAATTTACAGGCTGAGCACTGCAATGAGCGAAGCATTAAAACTTAAGGTAGTCGAAGGACTCCCCAAAGATACGGGGCGGGGTTACGCACGTATGGACCCAGCCGAAATTAGTAAATTAGGCTTGTCTGTTGGGGATATTGTGCAGTTGCGAGGAAAGGGTATGAGCGTAGCGAAGCTTATGCCCACCTACCCGGACATGCGAGGTAAAGGTATCGTGCAATTGGATGGCTTGACTCGGCGAAACGCCGGGTTGAGTGTGGACGATAAAGTCCAAATTGAACCGGCAACTTGGAAACAAGCAACGCGGATTGTCCTCACCCCAACCACCATAGTGCCAGGTCAGCGCGATTTGAAATACATCGGCAGCCTATTGGATGGCTTGCCGGTTGTCAAAGGGGATATTTTACGCGCTCACTTGTTTGGCAGTCGTTCAGCCGATTTCAAGGTGGAGGATTGCTCACCCGCTGGCGCCGTGTTGATCAACCCCACAACGTCACTGACCATTGGAAAAAGCGGACAACAAAGTGGATCTACAGCCACCGAGCGCCTGTCTTATGAGGATGTGGGTGGCTTGAAGCATCAAGTGCGGCGTATTCGTGAAATGATCGAACTGCCGTTGCGCTACCCTCAGGTCTTTGAACGATTGGGCATAGACCCCCCCAAGGGCGTACTCTTAAGTGGTCCGCCCGGATGCGGAAAAACCCTCATCGCCCGTATTATTGCCCAAGAAACTGAAGCCAATTTTTTCACCATCAGCGGACCCGAGGTGGTGCATAAATTTTACGGCGAAAGCGAAGCTCATCTGCGAAAAATCTTCGATGAAGCCAGCGCCAAGGGGCCGAGTATAATCTTCTTGGATGAGATTGATTCGATTGCCCCGCGTCGCGACAAAGTCGTTGGCGACGTGGAAAAGCGCATAGTAGCTCAATTACTTGCGCTGATGGATGGACTAAAAGGCCGCGGCAAAGTGATTGTTATTGCAGCGACCAATTTGCCAAACTCGATGGACCCTGCACTTAGACGGCCAGGGCGCTTCGATCGGGAGATCACCATTCCCATCCCTGACCGGGAAGGCCGTCGTGAAATCATTGAAATCCATAGCACGGGCATGCCTTTGGATGCCGATGTGGAACTCAATCACTTGGCTGATGTGACGCATGGGTTCGTAGGGGCCGATTTGGAAGCATTATGCCGTGAAGCCGCGATGAGCGCATTAAGGCGCTTGCTACCGGAAATTGATTTCAGCTTGGCCGACCTACCCTACGAGCGTCTAGCGACACTGACAGTGACGATGGACGACTTCCGTTCAGCATTATGCGAAGTATCGCCCTCCGCCATCCGGGAAATGTTCGTTGACATACCTGACATCCGCTGGGAAGACGTTGGAGGACTGGGTGATGTCAAGCGTAGATTGGTCGAAGCAGTGGAATGGCCTATCAAGTATCCAGAACTTTTCACACAAGCGGGTGTAAAGCCACCCAAGGGATTGCTGTTGGCGGGACCTCCCGGCGTGGGCAAGACCTTGATCGCCAAAGCTGTCGCCAACGAAAGTGGGGTAAACGTCATTTCGGTCAAGGGACCGGCGCTCATGTCAAAATATGTGGGCGAGTCGGAACAAGGCGTTCGTGAATTGTTCCACAAAGCGCGCCTCGCATCGCCTTGCATCATTTTCTTGGACGAAGTCGATTCCATTATCCCAGTCAGGGGAGAAAGTTCGGGTGACTCGCATGTGGCAGAACGAGTGCTGAGCCAGTTCCTTTCCGAAATGGACGGTTTGGAGGAACTTAAAGGGGTCTTCGTCATGGGCGCGACCAACCGGGCCGATATGATCGATCCTGCCATGCTCCGGCCCGGCAGATTTGACGAGATTGTTGAATTGCCCCTACCTGATGAAGAAGCCCGCCGCGAGATTCTCGCTGTGCATCTGCGCAGTAAACCACTCGGTTCAGACATTGATGCTACAGAGTTGGCAGCCCGGTGTGACGGAGCCAGCGGTGCGGAATTGGCGGCGGTTTGCAACCGTGCTGCCTTGTGCGCACTTCGCCGTGCCGTGGAGCTTAGCCAATCCGGTCCTGATTTGTCTGTCAAAGTATTGGTGGAAAAGGAGGACTTTGATCAAGTCATCTTGGAAATGTTTGGACCCGAAGGATAATGGTTCAGGCATCCGACCAACCAGCGGTAGGAGAAGCAGTATACGTATACTGCTTTTCCCTGCCGGGGATTTCCACTCCGCCCGGCCCCGGGATGGATGAAAACCAGCCCATCATAGTCCATACAACTCATAACCTTTCTGCTGTGGTTTGCTGGGTGTCCTTGTATGACTTCACCGGCGAGTCCGGTGAATCCAATTTACAGGACATTGCTTGGCTGGGACCACGTGCCTGTCGCCATGCCATCGTGGTCGAACAAGTGATGGCTAATGCACCTGTTTTCCCGCTGCCCTTCGGCACTTTGTTTTCCAGCCTGCCAGCCCTAGACCTAGAAATTGCCCACCGATTTAGCGAGGTGTCCGCTGCGTTGGAACGAGTGGCCGGTTGCCAAGAATGGTCGGTGGAAGCCACTTTGGATCGTTTCAAAGCCATTGATTACCGATTGGAAGAGGATTTACGCTCAGGCCGGGTCAAGCTACCCGAGGCCATAGGCCGCCGCCATCTGGAGGAACAGAAACTGCGTAGGCAATTGTCATTGGACTTGGATGCTTGGATCAATGACTACTTGAATCCCGTCAAGGATGACCTTGCCTCCCTTGCCCATGGGTTTCGCCCCCGGCGTTTAACTGACAATAAAGTCTCTCATTGGGCCTTTCTGGTCCCAATTAATCAGGTTGAAACCTTTCGCGTAAAAACCGAACAAATGACTATCGCTCATGAATCTGCCGGATTGTCTTTCCGTGTCACTGGGCCTTGGCCACCTTATACTTTCTGCCAAACTGCATCATGAACCTATTGCTTTATGGAATTGTGGCAGAGCAATCCCTGCCAGTTGACTTTGACATTAGCTTCATCTTAATCCATTCAAGTGGGCTGACGGCAGTGACAAAGCTCTGCGATCAAGCCAACCAAGATGTCGAATCTGTGCTTGCTTTTGGCAAAGCAGTGGAGATTATCCATCAACTGACAACCATCATCCCAATACGCTATGGTAGTTTGTTGCCTGATCAAGAAGCCGTGATCGAACACTTAACGGAAAAAGCTGAGCATTACCATCAAACACTAGCGGAACTCAATGGCTGCGATGAAATGGGTATACGCTTACCGATGGCAACTCCTGAACCCGACCCACATCCGACGAAAAAGCCCACAAGCGGCCACGAATACCTACAGTCGATAAGGCGCAAATATGCTGCAACGGAACAGGCGGAAAAGGAATCCGCCAAACTGGACCTTGCCTTGGCAGGACTTTATCGCAAACGGTGCGGAGAAGCGGGATTGTTCGCCAATCAGCCCATGTACTTGATCAGTTATCTGGTCCCCCGAAGCCAACTGGATGCATTCCGCGCAAAATTGGATAATCTACTTGAAACCGGAACCGACAAAGTCATCGTTAGCGGCCCATGGCCACCCTATAACTTTGCTGGCTAATGTTCATTTAAAGGTTTTCATCTTTTCCCCAACTGTGGAAATCGTTTATTAATGATTGAAATTAGCAATTTGACTTTCGATTATCCCGGTCACCGCGCATTGGACGATGTCAGCCTGAAGGTGCAATCAGGTAGCGTGACTGCTTTAGTCGGGCCAAATGGAGCAGGGAAGACCACGCTGATGCGCTGCATAGCCGGCTTGGAAACCCCACTCGCTGGCACAATCCACGTTGCAGACATGGATGTCATCGAAAAACCCCGCGAAGTTCACCGCATCATGGGTTACCTATCCGATTTCTTTGGCCTCTACCAAGAGTTGACCGTGGCGCAATGTTTGGAATATGCCGCTGCATCACAGGGATTGCCGTCAAATGCGATACATGATGCCATTATGCTGACGGCCCGCCAACTTGACCTTAGCGACCGATTACAACAGATCAGCGGAAGCCTGTCGCGGGGCTTGCGGCAGCGCTTGGCGATAGGTCAGGCCATCATCCACGGCCCTAAGGTGTTGTTACTCGATGAACCCGCCTCCGGCTTGGACCCAGAAGCACGGGCCAGCTTAGCGATGCTGTTCCGGCAATTGCAAACCAACGGCATGACACTATTGGTCTCCTCGCACATATTGGCCGAACTGGACGAATATTCAACCCACATGTTGTCATTGCGCAATGGGCGCGTATTGGAAAACCGCGCCATCAGTGGCTCGCAGCCAGCCATTGCACAGAGGAGAATACGACTTAAATTATCCTTAGCCGATGCTCGTCTTGTTGATTGGATTGCCAATAAACCGGGGGCAACAATAATCAAAGCAGATGCCGAGAATGCAGAGTTCGATTTACAGGGTGACTTGTCAGTTCAATCCTTGCTGCTGAGGGAATTGGTCATAGCCGGTTTCCAAGTGGCCAGCTTTGCCGAACATAAGGAAAATCTGCAACAATCTTATCTTCAATCGGTAGCCGCCAACCCTATAGCAAGCCATTCATGAATCCAGAATTCAAACGCAACCTGTGGTTAGTCTTCACCCCGCAGCGCTTGATTGTCACACCGATCTTGCTAACACTGGTTTTTGTGTCAATTGGAATGTTTAACCAAGACCAGATTGCCACGAATTTACATGGCTTGGCCCGGATTATGTTTGCCTTCATCGTTTGGTTTTGGGGCTTGCGCAATGCCAATGCATCCATCACTGACGAATTGAGGGAAAAAACATGGGACCAGCAACGCATGAGCGCATTGCAACCTTGGGCAATGACGTGGGGCAAGTTGTTCGGTGCCACCGCATTTGCATGGTATGCGGGATTGATTTGCCTTGCCGTCGCAGCTTTATTTGGATGGATGATTCAAGGCGCGTCCGTATTCATCAATTTGCTCACTTTAGTCTTGACAGGTATTTTGCTCCATGCAGCCAGCATCGCTCTTAATTTACACACAAGTCAAATTGAATCTCGGACAGTTCAACAAGGCGGTGTGGGTTGGTTTGGTCTGTTTGCATTGATTTTACTTTGGGTATTGGGCGCGAGATGGTTCACTGTCGAGTCTATCAACTGGTGGGGAATGGTTTTTTCCACGTCTATCTTCCTCTTGTTCAGTAGCCTCTTATTTGCTGGCTTCGCCGTGTTTGCAGCATGGCGGAGAATGGACAATGCATTGCAAGTACGCACCATACCTTGGGCATGGCCGCTGTTTGCCGTCGTGCTGGCGGTTTATTTAGCCGGTTTGATCGGTGACGCAGACGACAACACCCTCATAGTATTTGCTACGACGGCACTGCTGGTAGCGGTGGCAATGACTTACATTGCACTCATTTCCGAACCGACAGGTTTGCTGGTTTGGCAACGACTTAAACGCAGACAAGAATTAAGCGACTGGCGAGGTCTCTTGGAACGATTGCCCCTATGGCCTTCGACCTTAGTGCTGGCATTCGTTTTTGCCATGCTGGCATCTGCCAACTTAACTGATTGGAGTGGCACGCCAACCCTCAACCTTTTTTTCGGGCTTGCGCCTCTGGGCGTGGCGCTGATGCTGTTACGCGATGTCTGTGTTTTCCTCTTTTTCACATTGGCACCGAATGCCAAACGCGCCTTCAGCGCCGCCCTGTTTTATCTGATTGTCATCAATATGGTTCTGCCCTTTTTGGCACAAGTTGCTGGATTGAGTTCTCTGCGTTATTTATTGCTACCCATTGACTTGGCAAACCCTTGGAATGGCGTGCTCATCATGAGCATCCATGCCATCATTGCATTTGGATTATTTTGGTGGCGCTTGAGTCACGCGATGAAGGACTAAGTCATCATTTGGAAATGGGCAGACCAAGCAAGCTTGACATGGACATTTTGTCGATGGCAGATCGTCCACACAACCGCTACGACTAATCTTGCCAATATTGTGAACTTTCCGGCCACGATTAATTCTGCATGATCGGATGATAAATTCTTCATAAAGCCATGCATAAGTTTAATATAATGGCATCTAATGCATCCAGCACTTCCATATTGGCTTTCTCGGCATCGATTCAAGCGATTTTTACTGGCACTCTTGCTTAATGGAGTTACGACAAAGCCGTTCTCTGAGTTAGAATAGCTTCCATTTAACGATCATCCCTAAATACCATGAAACAACTGACTCTTGGTTTTATCGGCGCGGGCAACATGGCCAGTAGCTTGATTGCTGGCCTATGTGCGGATGGCTATACCCCGGAAAAAATCTGCGCATCCGATGTTGATGCAGAAAAACTGGACTCGCTCGCCAGTCGCTTTGGCATCAAAACTTCTGCGAACAACTTGGCAGTGGTTGAAAAATCACAAGTTTTAGTTTTGGCAGTCAAACCCCAGTCGCTACGCGAAGTCGCCACTGGCATAGCCTCAGCCGTTCAACGTTGCAAACCCCTTGTCATTTCCTTGGCCGCCGGGGTGACAGAGGCCGACATTGACCGCTGGTTGGGGGGTGGCAATGATATAGTGCGTTGCATGCCAAATACCCCTGCCTTGGTGAAAACCGGCGCCACCGCCTTGCACGGGAACGAAAACATTAGCGCCGAACAACGCAGCCGTGCGGAGGCGATCCTCAGGGCGGTCGGTTTGGCGGTATGGGTTGACCGTGAAGAGTTGCTGGATACCGTCACAGCGCTTTCCGGCAGTGGCCCTGCCTATTTCTTCCTCTTGATGGAAGCGATGGAAGAGGCTGCCGTTCGTTTGGGTTTGGAGCCTGTGACGGCTAGGCTGCTGACTCAACAGACCGCGCTTGGCGCTGCCCGTCTCGCCATGGAATCAGATGAATCCCCCGCCGAACTTCGTCGCAAAGTCACCTCCCCCGGCGGCACCACGGAAGCAGCCATTGGCTCTTTTGAAAATGCAGGTTTTACGGCGATGGTGCTGGATGCCATCCATGCAGCCGAAAAGCGTTCGGTCAGTCTATCGGCGGAATTGGGTGATGCCAAATGAGCAATAGCTACCTTTCCGGCTTGGGTGTGTTCCTCGTTGACACGCTGGTCAGCCTCTATCTTTTCGCCTTGATGCTGAGATTCCTGCTGCAATGGGTGGAGGCTGACTTTTACAACCCCATTTCTCAAATTCTGGTCAAGCTCACCCATCCACCTTTGCGTTTTATGCGTCGCTTCATTCCTTCCATTCGACGCATAGACACCGCCTCGTTGGTGTTGATGTTGTCTTTGCAGATATTGGCAGACTATATAGTATTTTCCCTTCAGCAAATCAGCATCAGTCCGGCCAGCCTGTTGGTGGTTGCTTTAGGCCAGTTACTGGAGTTGCTTTATAATATTTTATTCTATTCCATTTTGATTTCTGTGGTGTTAAGTTGGGTCGCACCGCGTGGTTACAATCCAGCGATTAAATTGCTATTTGATTTGACCGATCCATTGTTGGGGTTTTTTCGCCGGTTTTTGCCACCGATGGGAGGCATTGACTTATCGCCGCTTGTCGCTTTATTCGCTCTTCAGTTTGGCAAAATGGCAGTGATGCCACTGCTCCAGCAATTGATCGCCATCTTGAATTAGGCAAGCAATGAGCACGATTCAGCTTCAAGAAAAGCTTCATGGTTATGGGCAATGGCGCGAAGAACTGACACGAGCGGCAGACCATTTCTCCGAGTGGCTGGAAGTAATGGACATTGCAAGTGAAGGCGACTTGGAAACCATTAGGAACTTAAGGGATGCCATCGTCAATGAGCGGCTGGTGGTCGCCTTTGTCGCTGAGTTTTCGCGTGGCAAGACTGAATTGATCAATGCACTCTTCTTTTCTGACACTGGACTGCGATTGCTTCCCTCCCTGCCGGGACGCACGACCATGTGTCCCACTGAGATATTTCATGACTCCTCCCAAGGCAGCTACATTCGCTTGTTGCCAATCGAAACCCGTTTAAGCGACATCACCTTAAACGAGCACAAACAACATCCCTATTCCTGGCTGCAAATTGATTTAGACCATACCTCCCCGCTGCAAATGCAAGAAGCATTTCAAGAATTGGCGGCCGTGAAAAAAGTAAGCCAAGAGGAGGCCATCAAACTGGGTCTATATAATCGGGAAAATGGCATTCGCACGGTGACTGATGCCACGGAGACGGTGGAAATTCCCTGTTGGAGACACGCCCTTATCAGCTTCCCCCATACCTTGCTTAAAGAAGGCTTGTCGATACTGGACACCCCCGGCTTGAATGCCTTGGGTACGGAACCAGAATTGACTCTGCGCATGTTGCCCAGCGCCCAAGCCATCATCTTTGTCTTGGCTGCTGACACAGGGGTGACCAATAGTGACTTGGAAATGTGGAACAACCATGTGCGAGGGTCCCGCAACACAGGTAAAAATGGACTTGCCGTTGCAATGAACAAAATTGACTCGCTTTGGGGCGATGAATTGCAGGGGGAGGAGGTATTGGAAATCTCCCTGCTCTCCCAAGTCAGGGAGGCGTCCAGCATTCTTGGCGTGTCCGAACACCTTATTTTCCCAGTTTCCGCCAAAAAGGCACTTTTGGCGAAAGTCAGGCGCGATGAAGCCTTGCTGCAAAAAAGCCGACTCAAAAGCATTGAGGATTATCTGACCAATACAGTCATCCGGGACCGTCAGCACCTTCTCCGCGAGACCGTGGCGGCGACCATGGGGCAACTGGTCAATGAGTCTGTCGTTCACCTTGAAATTGAGATTGCCGATGCGCAGCGCCAACTCCAAGGGATGCGACAGATCGATATCAACAATCAGGACATGACTCGTCGGTTGATGGAGGAAACCCATAAATACCAAACCAGTTATTTGGCGGGCGTGGACATTTTTCAAACCAGTCATAGGGCGTTTTCCCAGAAACTGCTCCAATTGGTGGAATCCCTGTCCGCCAGCACCATTGACCCCGTTGTGAGGAAGGCGCGCAAGGAAATGCTTTCCAGCCTAACCACCATTGGCATGAAAACGGCCATGAAACGGGTTTTGGAAGATTTACGCTTGGCGATGGAAAAAGCCATCAACCAAGCCAATGAGTCTAATAAGCTGATAAAAGCCATTTACAGTCGGTTTGAGGGCGAATATGGCTGCTTGGACATTCAACCTGCGCCGATTTCGCTGAAAGACTATCAGATGGAATTGGAACGCATATTCCAAGAAGGGGAAGAATTTCGGCAAAGTGCATCTTCCACCTTGATGGAGCAAACTGCCGTCGTCCACAAGTTATACAGCACCATCATCGCCGAGGCGCGTGACCTGTATGCCAGAGCCCATCAGGAATGCAATGCTTGGGGGGCCAACGCACTTTCACCCTTGGCCCGCCGCATCAAAGACCGAAGGCGTATGATCGAAAGCAGGCTGGGGGTTTTGCGTAAAGTGACCGAATCCACCGAGACCTTGGACGCAGAAATCGCCGGACTGGAGAAGAGGATCGAGATGCTGACCCAGAAACTATCCGAAATAAAAGAAATACAAAAAGTTGTGTCACCACAACCTGTGGACCCCATGCCGAATTAAGCAATGCTGGAGTTCTATGCAATCCGAGCCGGTAAGGCTTGCTAGGTTGGCGAGCAAGAATCATTCGCGTAACCCTACACTTTCTCAAAAAGCAAATCCCAAACCCCATGACCCAAACCCTGTCCGCGCAACTCAAACTTGGTCAACGGACGTGACGAAGGGCGCTCGGCAAACCGCCCCTCGCCCGCTTGGTTGCGTAAGCTGACCGTGGCTTCCAAGCTTGCAAGCATTTGTTCTGCATAATCTTCCCAGTCGGTGGCGCAATGCAAGAGGCCGCCGGGCTTTAGTCGTTCAACGACCAATGCTAAAAAATCGGCATTCACTAGCCGCCTTTTATGGTGGCGCTTTTTTGGCCAAGGGTCAGGGAAAAATATTTGCACCCTGTCCAAACTGCCAGTTGGGATTCGATTGCGCAAAATTTCGACGGCATCCGCAGAATAGACCCGGATATTCTGCAAACCCAACTGATGGGCTTTGAGCAACAAATGCCCCACACCAGGACGATGCACTTCAATGCCCAGGAAATCAGTTTCCGGTTCCACCCTTGCCATTTCCACCAAACTTTCCCCATTGCCAAAACCAATTTCCAAAACCAAAGGACCCTCGCGGCCAAATGTGTCCATGGCATTAAAAGATTGAGCCGGGTCCAGACCGAAAATTGGCCAGAGTTGTTCCAAAGCGGCATTCTGCCCAAGAGTCATCCGGCCTTGGCGTAGAACAAAACTCTTTATGGCCCTTGGCTTTTGTGATTCAGGTAGTGTCATGTTATCAATGATTACATCGGGTTGAGGAGGACTGCTAAATGGCACGGAAATTTCTCAAAAAGTAGGCCATTTCCAACCCGGTTTGAATCTCCAATTGACGGGCGCGTGGTTCAAGTTGCTTCAATTTCAATGCAGCGAATTCACTACCCAAACCAAACCCAATCACATTACCCCGGTTGGGAACTGCCAGCCTCATTGACCGTTCTGGAAAGCAGTGCCTTAGTAGCGCGAGCGAATGCTTCAGCGAAACGGGATGGCTGCCCCACAAATTCAAGTTCAGCACCCCTTTGGGTCGCAGAAGCCGAGAACAAGCGGTCAGAAAATCCAAGGCGTTGATTGAGGAATCCATGCCTAAATGGTCGTAAGCATCGATAAGAACCAAATCGTATACTTCAGCCTCACGGCCTGATTGGTTTTCGACCTCTTGGGCTGCTTCGCCAATGCGAATGTCAAGCCTATCTTCTTTGGGCAAACCGAAGTAGATTCTTGCAATTTCAACCACGGATGCACGTCGTTCCACGGCATCCACCTTGCAATTTGGAAACCGTTCCAACAAGTACCGGGCTAACGATCCCCCGCCTAAACCAATCAACAACACTCTGCATGGGTCATCGATGAACAACAAAGCGCTGAGCATAGCGCGTATGTAGGCAAGCTCCACCCGGTCCGGGGTTTGTAGCGACAATGCGCTTTGCTTTGGCGATGTGCCAAAATGCAAGGATCGCACACCGTGCGTGTCCACCACTTCAATCACTCCCTCCTCGTCTCGCGCATGATAAATCAACTCTCCCCCGTAACGTTTCATGTTGATTTACAAACTGCTGGAAACATTAGTGCGGAGTCTATTCAAGCGTGAATGCGTCGTTTCGCGATAAAGTTGTGTCATTTCCCGCATCATACCTTGCCCATACGAAACAATACCAAGATAACTCCTTCCATTACAATAATTTATGCACATGGCATGTAGTGTGCTATTCATAATCTCGCATAACCTCTCAGTGGAATCCAGGGGCCGGCCGAGATTATCAATTGTTTCCGCACAGTTTTTCTTAACATTTACCCGCTTTTCATTAGCTTTGTTCCGCCCCTGGCTTTTTTGGAAGGTTTTGCCGTTTGTCCAATGACGAAGTCGTTTTTCTGCAATCAACCCTCCGTCACCCCGGTCAACAGCGGCACAAACACCACGGGCGTAATATTTTCCACCTGAGTTCCATTTTCCGTTCGGGTAATGCGTTGCAGGGTTTGGCTACGACCGTCGCCAACGGGTATCACCAAGACACCGCCGGGAACAAGCTGGTCAATCAAGGCTTGCGGAACCTCGCTAGGGGCAGCGGTGACGATAATGCCGTCATAGGGGGCGTAATCTTCCCATCCCCAACCACCGTCACTATGCTTCATCCGCACATTGCGCAAATGCAGTTCGCGCAGACAGCGGCGGGCTCGCCGTTGCAAAGGATAAATGCGCTCCACTGTGTAGACCATTTTGACCAATTGGGTCAGAATGGCGGTTTGATAACCGGACCCAGTACCAATTTCCAACACTTTTTCCAGCGGACCCTTGGCTAGAAGCAGTTCAGTCATCCTAGCGACGATGTAAGGTTGCGAAATCGTCTGGTTAAAACCAATCGGCAAGGGCATGTCGTCATAGGCACGAGTGGTCAAGGCTTCTTCAACAAAAATATGCCTAGGGGTCTCTTGCATCACGTCCAATACGGCTTGGTTTTTTATCCCCTGTTCACGCAAGCGGGCAATCATCCGCTCCCGTGTTCGGCGCGATGTCATGCCAATCCCCTCCAAACGCTGGTTCATTCCTCCAAACCTCCTCCAGGCAGCCAGTCCGCCAGCCTTTCCAAGCTATCGTATCGGGTCAAATCAATTTGCAAAGGGGTCACCGATACATAGCCAGCTCGCATCGCATAAAAATCAGTGCCCGGACCCGCATCCTGTTCCGGGCCAGCCGCACCCACCCAGAAAATCTCCCTACCCCTAGGGTCATGGCTTCTTACCACGGATTCGGCCTTATGACGCTGCCCAAGGCGGGTGGCTTGAAACCCTAGGATTTGATCCATTGGCAGATTAGGGACGTTGACGTTTAAAATGGTGTCAGATGGCAAAGGATGCCGACGAATGTTTTGGAACAGCCTCACCGCAACCTGTGCAGCCGTATCATAATGCGTAGGATTGATGCCACCGAGTGAAATGGCCACAGCCGGCAACCCGAGGAATCTGCCCTCGGTGGCAGCGGCGACAGTGCCGGAATAGATCACGTCGTCCCCCAAATTGGCACCATGGTTGATGCCAGCGAAGACCATATCCGGCTCGCGCTCCAACAAACCGGTAATGGCTAGATGGACGCAGTCGGTTGGAGTACCGTCCACCTTGATGTAGCCATTGCTGGTTGTGATAGCGTGTAGGGGACGGTCCAATGTCAGTGAATTGCTGGCTCCACTGCGGTTGCGCTCCGGGGCCACCACAGTGATTTCGGCGTGTTCTTTTAGGGCATCGGCCAAAGCGATGAGTCCTTGAGCCGAATAACCATCGTCGTTGCTGATGAGTATGTGCATCGTGCTTTGATCGTACCTTGCCATTTCGCGTTGTTAGGTGTGATTTTACCACCTTCGCCATTAAATTCGTGGGCTTGTGGCATACATGATGCGCAATTTAAGTAAACCCATGATAATTGCGGATAGAATTGTGCAAAAACTTCCCGGTTTGCCACCTTTGGTTTTTTTGCTAATCGATTTATTTAGTGAGGAGGCATAGAGCTTAAGGGCTATAATGGCTCCATGCGCAAACCCATCCACCTTCCGAAAAAAAAACCGCCCTCCTTTGTTTTGTCTGAGGAAGATAGCCGCTTGTTCCGCGACACCGTAGGCATTGTGAGTCCAGTGGTCAATGACCGGGTGCTTTTGGAAAAACCCCGCCCGAAACCACGCCGACATTTTCATCCTCTGGATTGGTCAGATATTGCCCCTGTGGAAATCCCATTGTTAGCCATGGGTGATGTCATGAGCTTTGTGGCCCCCGGCATTCAAAAGCGAGTATTGCAAAAGCTGCGCGCTGGAAAATTCAGCGTGGATGCCGAACTGGATTTGCACGGGCTCACAGTAGACGAGGCTAAACGGCGCTTGGCAGGTTTTTTAAGCACTTGCCTGGCGGACGGTTGCCGCTGCCTGCATCTCATCCATGGCAAGGGGTACCGTTCCGAAGGGGATTATCCCATACTGAAAAACCGGACCAACCTCTGGCTAAGGCAACATCCTGATGTGCTTGCGTTTTGCACGGCCAAACCCACCGAAGGCGGAACCGGGGCGATTTATGTGTTACTGCGCGACCGGCAGAGGCAAGCGTGAAAATGCTAGTCAAGCATAGCCAAATGAAAAGTCAACCGGGCAATCTGGCTTACCAAGAACTTAGCTTGGTCTCGACTCCAACGCCTTGCCTTGTTATCCTTTCCAAAAACACTAGAACTCCCCAGTCATGGGGTTCAATCTACCGACCCCTTCCGTCGGTTATTGTTGTCGCTCGGTGGAAGGGACCGGGTGAGGAACATAAAAACGATGAATGTTGACGCACTCGATACCTTGGAAAGCCTAGCCAAGAAAGTATTGGCATGGCCTTTTTATCAGCAATTCCAAAACCAAACGCCGTTGATGCAACGATTGATTGTGGTCGCCTCTTTGGCGACGTGGACGGCAATCGTTTTGGCAATTCTGTATTTCTTCATCAACCCCATTGTCGCCTATGGCACCATGGCAAGCATTCTTGCAGGTTTGGCGACGGGTGCGGGTGGTTTGCCGGCACTCTTTGTCAAAGAGGTGAAACAGCGCACACTTTACATCATGCTGGGCGGCGCAGCCGGCGTCATGTTGGCAGCGACAGCATTTTCACTGGTCGCCCCCGGCATCCAGTACGGCAATCAAATCTGGCCGGGCAAAGGCATTTGGGTAGTTGCTTTTGGCATGATGCTAGGCGCACTATTCCTAGAACTGGCTGACCGTTACCTGCCGCATGAGCATTTCACCGCACAAAGCTCGGAATTGGGGAATTCTCTACGCAAAATTTGGCTGTTCATCACCGCCATCACCTTGCACAACTTCCCGGAAGGCATGGCCGTCGGCGTCAGCTTCGGTTCCGGCGACTGGCATAATGGCTTGTCGATTGCCTCTGCCATCGCCCTGCAAAACATCCCGGAAGGGCTGGCAGTGGCCTTGCCATTGGTCGGTTTGGGCTATAGTGGCAAACAGGCAGTGATGATAGCCACCCTGACCGGCCTCGTTGAGCCGATTGGTGGTTTCTTGGGCGTGGCTGCTGTGACCGTATTCTTCCCGCTGCTGCCCATAGGCATGGCCTTTGCCGCTGGTGCGATGCTTTTCGTCATCACCGACGACATCATCCCCGAAACCCAGTCTAAGGGCAAAGCCCGTTCCGCCACGTTTGCGGTGATGGTTGGCTTTATCGTCATGATGATGCTGGACAATATGATTGGCGGGTCGCCAACCCCACCCACTTCCGCTCCCTCCCCGGTTACGTTGGAAAGCGATCCAGCCATTCTCCGCTAAATCAGTCTAGGCCAACTCAGTGCTGCATCCGAGTTGGCCTAAACCCTAGAGCATCCCATCATGTCATGCCTGCTTTCATTAGATTGGACATCCATTGCCCACAAGATAAAACCTTCTGGCGAACTAGCCCAATGGGTCACGGTATCAGCCAGCACGTTTGGATTGATTGCCGCCGCCGAAATCGGCGACAAAAGCCAATTGGTATGCATGACCTTAGCCGCCCGTCACCGACCCCTGCCTATCGTGTTGGGGGCTACCACTGCTTTCGCTTTACTGAATCTCGCTGCTGTGCTTTTTGGAGCAGCGGTGGGGCATTGGTTGCCAGAATGGGTGGTGGGAACAGCAGTGGCTTTATTGTTCGCTGGTTTTGGTTTGAAAGCCTTGTTAACTAGGGAAGAAGACGAGGAAGGTGTGTTAGAGGAAAAAAGCGGGCATAGCATCTTTGCCACGACATTTCTGTTGATCTTCGTCGCTGAATTGGGTGACAAAACACAACTGACTCTAGCTGGCTTGGGGGCTGCCTTGCCGCCTGTCCCGGTTTGGCTAGGGGGAACTTTGGCGTTGGCGACAACGTCCATGTTAGGCGTATGGGCGGGCCGAGCCTTGTTGCGTCGCATCCCCTTGCATTGGTTGCATCGCTTAAGCGGAATACTGTTTCTCGGCTTTGCGGCTTATGCGGTTTGGCGGGTGTTGCCAGACAACCTCATCGAACGATTAAGCCATTGATAATCCGCTGTATAACCCCTATGATCCCAATTAAAACCCTATACCTCGAAACCCGCCCCCAATATTTATTACTGTCTGTATTGCTGGTGATATTAGGGGCTAGTATTGCAGGATATTATGGATCGTTTGACTGGGGCAGATTTGCGCTCTGCCTGATCGGCTTAGTCTTGCTGCATATCAGTACCAATGTACTCAACGACTATTTTGATTATTCCTCCGGCATTGATTTGGAAACCGAGCGCACCCCGTTTAATGGCGGCAGTGGGCTGTTGACCCAAGGCTTAATGACCCCCAAACAAACATTAATCTATGGCCTTGCTGCCTTTGCGCTGGCCGTACCTATTGGCGGGTATCTCGTGGGTCAAGTGGGCTGGTCGCTATTGCCTTTATTTCTGATTGGAGCCTTGTTTGTCCTGTTCAACTCTAGCCACATCACCCGCTTGGGCAATGGCTTGGGGGAATTATCTGCCGGTTTGGGTTTAGGTTTATTGCCAGTTTTCGGCACGGCATGGATCATCCATGGCAAACCCGAAACCGCTTTCCTGTATGCCGCCCTACCCTCTTGCATTTGGGTGGCCAATTTACTGTTTTTGAATGAATTCCCAGATGAAAAGCCGGACAGAAACGGAGGGCGCAAAACCTTGGTGATTGAATTGGGTTTTGACAAAGCCCAACGCCTATACACCGGCTTGACTATGACATCTTTTGTTTGGATAGGGTTTTGCATACTCTTAGGGGTAATGCCGATGCCCTGCCTGATTGCCTTCTTGTCGTTGCCATTGGCGATTAAAGCGGTGAGATTGTCCCGCCAGCCGGATTTTGGCGGCGATTTCACCCAAGCCCAAGCCGCGAATGTGGGCTTGGTATTATCCGGGCATTTATTATTGGCGTTGGGGTATTTTTGGGCGACGGTGTAGCCGGAATTGATGCGGGAGTGCAAGGCTTGCCTTGCGTGGGCATGTTCTGGCAAGGCAAGCCTTGCACTCCAAACGTAATTTTTAGCACATGCATTTTGGGACAATCATGCAGTCAAATGGCGATTTCAAAGCTCAATTAGGGGATGCCAATCAACCCGGTTTGTCCAGCCCGGAACAGCGGCTGTCCAAACTGGTAGTCGGTGTCAACCCTTATGTCACGGGGACGAGCCTGCAAGCCAACTCGCCGGTTTTTTTTGGTAGGGAACAAGCCTTGGGCGAAATCCTCGGCACGTTAAGAAGGCCGGAGCGGCCCGGTTGTGTCAGCGTGTTGGGTGAGCGGCGCATTGGCAAATCTTCGTTGCTGAATCAAATCTATCAGGCACTCGCCGCAGAATCCGGCTTGGTCAGTGTCCATGCCACCGCGCAAAATTGGAACCATGACAGCCAGCAACAGTTTTACACCCGCATCCATGCCTGTCTTGCCAATGCCTTGGGTCTTAGTGACGAGTCGGTGGAGGATTATCCCGGCTTACGGGATTTCCTGTTAAATCAAGCCAAGCAAGGCCGGCGCTTCGTGCTGTTGATAGACGAATTTGAGATCATGGCCGGCAACCCGGCGTTTGATGCCTATTTCTTCTCCAACCTCCGCGCCCTCGCCGACCGCCCTGAATACCGCTTAGGCTTTGTCACCAGCAGCCGCAAACCCTTGAAAGAACTCTGCGATGACCACAAGATTGAAGCCTCGTCGTTTTGGAATATTTTCGGGGTGACAAAAGTTTTGGGGCTGTTGGCTGAAGAAGAAGCGAGAGATTTGGTGGTGGAGGTGTTTGGGCGAAGCCTTGATTCCAATAAAGAAAGACCGACTCGGTTTTTAAAACCGAGTCGGTCTAGCGGTAGCGGTAGCCCGGATGGAGCCTCCGGCGGAATCCGGGGAATAGAGCAGCCACCTTCCCGTATTCCGCTTCGCTCCATACGGGCTACATGGGAGGAAGAAATCCGACCTTTGACCGGTTGCCACCCGGCGTTGATACAAATTGCCGCCGATGCCCATTGGAACGCCATCGTGGGCGGGTATAAGGTTGATGATTTAGCGGTCACGATGCGGGTGCGGGAATATCTGGAAGACTTTTGGATGAAATGCAACGAAGACAAAGCGGCGAAGACAATACTGTTAACTGCTGCAAATGGGCAAGCGCCTAAACTCGATTACCGCGCAGCAAAACTCGTTCAACGTGGCTTATTGACGGCTGACTTGCAAACCTTCAGCTATTTGTTTAGCCAAGTGATCCTTGAGTCAAGTGCGGACGATGCCGGTTTTCCATTGATTCAAGCTGAGCCGACAAGCAACAACAAGCCATTATTCGATGTCTTCCTCAGCCACAACAGCCAAGACAAACCCATCGTCCGGGAACTGGCGCAAGCGTTAGAGTCGCGCAATATAAAAGTATGGCTGGATGAAGAGCAGCTTATACCCGGTCGCCCTTGGCAAGAAGCCTTGGAAACCATCATCAAAACCACCCGAACGGTGGCGGTGTTGATAGGCAAGTCCGGTCTTGGCCCTTGGGAAGCCCCGGAAATGCGGGCTTGTTTGGAACAATTCGTCAAACGGAAATTGCCGGTGATTCCAGTCTTGCTGCCCGATGCCTCTATTACACCCGAATTGCCGTTATTTCTCCAAAGTTTTACTTGGGTTGATTTACGCGGCGGCTTGACAGAACAACTATTGGATAGATTAGAGTGGGGGATTACCGGCATTAAACCTTCGCCATCGCCAAGATATGGGAAAGAGGAAGGCAAGCAATGAGTTTCAAGGCTGGCTTGATGCATGTCTTACGTCACTGTTGGTTGTGGCCCATTAGAATTTGGGTGCGTCCCTTAGATATGATGTATATGGTGGGAGAATATGGCGAATTAGAAGCATGGACTGCCGTAGTGGGGGGAGCAATTTGGGTTGGCCTTTTAGTATTATGGATTTGGTTGGTAACGGAAGCAGTCAATCCGGTTGATTTTATATCGTACTATATCCTTGAAACTTGGCTTAGACTTTCTGCTATTGAATTTGTTTTTTTCTCATTTGTTGTTTGCTATTTTATTTTTTTCACTTATGCTCTCATTTACACAGTAGTTGCTTTTTTCGCTGATATATTTAGTAATCGATATTCTCGTTATATCACTTCTTTTAAGATTACTTCATATTCTTATTCCCCAGATGTAGGTGGTTCGGCTGTTATGGCTTTAATTGTTGCTACTCTTGCAGCAAGCGCAGGGTCATTTATCGTTATAATATACCTAGTTGAATGGTATCTAGATGTATATTTTAAAGAAACAATTACAAACTATCTTTTAAATAGTTTAAGTTTTATTTTTATGGTAATCAGTACATATTATATATGTAATAGAGTAACTCCTACAGAATGGGGTATATTTAGTTATTTTATTGCATTGCCTATTGCTGTTTTTTTTGGTTTTAATATTATCTATCTATATCTGTGGTTTGTTGTGATACTGGTTCTTTTTGTAATTTTTGGCGTTAATTTTATTTTTAATAATATAAATAATCTCTGGAAAATACAAAATCAAAAAGATTTTAACAAACTCTCGAATATATGGTCTAATTGGTTGACTTTAAAATTGTTATTTGCATTAATGATAATCTTAGCTTCATATTTATTACAAACTGAAATCTCAGAAAATTATTCAAAGAAGGAGCTTTTTAGTATTATATTGATGCTTACGCCGTCATTAACTACAGGCTTGCTATTCTGGCCAATACTTGTATTAATCGGATTATGGCAATTCAGTAACCATCAAATGAACCGACATAATCAAAATACTTTTATTAACAGTCTGCCTTTTCAATGGCAAAGCTTTATATACCCACTCCCGGGTTTGCGATCATATCTGAAAGTTTTGAGCCGTTCCCAAGGATCAAAAGTAGCATTTTCTGCGATTCAAGCCTTACAATTTGCCAGTTTACAAATTACAGTAACACAAAAGGCAGCTTTCGATTTGGCGAGTCAGTCTGAAACCGCTTTGCCTTTTTGCGGATGTGTTGCAGTAAATACTAACTCTATTACCCTTACTCAACTCAGCATTACAGGTATTGCCGCACAGGCTGTTGCCGTCCTACGAAAAAAAAACGACTTAGAAGAAAAAAATCAACCATTACTCCTATATGTGGGCGATTACCCTCCTAAAACTTCAATTACATTTAGTTTATTTCAAAATTATCTTCCTAGTTGGTTAGAAGAGTTCGAAATAGCCCGCAGTTCTGACTTGCCGACACGCATTAACTTTGCTTTAAAACAACTTGAAATCCGAATTGGGTTAGTGCAAGGGTATCAATTCCGCCAATTGCTAGAAGCTTGGTTGAATTATACAAATTGTGATGTATTTGGCATTATTCGCTTACCAAGGCTAATCGAACTTGGACAGCAAAAGTCAAAATTTAAATTGGCGTTAGAAAACCCAACAGAAGCCGATTGGATAATGCAAGGATGGAATGTATTGAGGCGTATAGCATACATATTAAGCCCATTTAGACGATATAATGGATTATCCACACAAGATAACCGACGTTTATTTCTGAAAAATCGTATCAATGATTTGCAGTTAGTAGAATTTAATAAATGTTCACTGTATTGGCAAGAAATTGGCAAAGAATTAGCTGCACTTTGGGCTAAACGCTTAGAACAAGAAATCCAGCAAGCTCGAGAATGGCTGCGTTTGGAAATACGCTTGGCTCAAGTTCAGCTACCACTAGGAATACAAACTCTACTCTTCATCATCAGCAACCCTACTCAAACTTCCGCTAGTAAACTGCGAATGACGGTAGAAGTTAATGAAGGACTGGAATGGCTTAATCGAGAAGGCATACGTGGTTTTCTGGAAGGCGGTGGTGAGGCTCAATTGCGTTTGGGATTGGAAACATTGAAAATTGGTTCGTTGCGCATTGCTGGAAAGTTGGAGGCAGAAGATTTCGCTAACAATGTGATCACCGTACCATTCGTGTTTCAAGTCCGCGTGGCGGAAGCGGGGAAGCCTTATAAGATTCCGCCATACCAGCCTTATGTCATCGGCGAGGGTTTGGGCGAAGACCGCACTTTCGTAGGCCGAGAGGATTTGCTGCACTGGCTGCGGGGCTTGTGGTTGCAACCGCAAGGCAAGCCCGCCGTGGCTTTGGTCGGTCAGCGGCGCATCGGCAAAACCAGCCTACTCAACAAGATCAGCCGTGACGGACTGCCAGACACCGGGCTGTTGCCGGTGCTGGTCAATGTGCAGGGTTTGACGGGGGATTATGATTTCCTTAATACGGTCGCCCGCGAGATGGCGGAACATCTGGAGATTGCCAAGCCGTTGCTGGACCGTGCCAATCCTTATCCCGATTTCAAGGATTTTCTGTTGGGGTTGAAACCGGATTTGAATGGACGGCGTTTCTTGTTAATGCTGGATGAGGCCGACTTGATCCCGCAACGCGGTTTGGGCGAGGACTTGCCGGGGTTCTTGCGCGGGCTGATGCAAGAGCCACAATACCCGGTGTTGCTGCTGTTCTGCGGAACCCATGCGCTGAAACAGTTGGGGCGGGAGTATTATTCCATCCTGTTCAATACTGCGCAATTCCGCACGGTCAGCTATATGACTCAAGCCGAGTCTGCCCAAGTCTTGCAGAAACCGGCGGGGGAGTGGCTGGAATATGACCGGGCGGTGTTGGAAGAAGCGTATCGGCTCACCAAAGGGCAGCCTTTGCTACTACAAAGCATCGGCGCAAAGATCATCAACCATTTCGATGAAGAAACCCGGCAAGGCCGCAAGCGTCCCACCTTTGTAAATTTCAACGACCTGAACGCCGCCGCCGAGGATGTGGTGAAGCAGGGTAACGCGGCGTTTGAAAATCATTGGGAAAGCGTAGCCACCGCCGAGCATCGTTTCTTGGCCGGGTTGGCCTGGGCGACGGACGAAACCGACCGCTTGCAAATGGACATCATCGGCATCGAAGCGGCGTTAAGGGAAACCCGGTTGAGTATACCCGATGGCATGGCGTTCAAGATTGCGGAGCGTTTGAGCGAGGAGGATATCCTGACCCGCGCCGGACCAGACTACCGCTTTGCCGTGCCACTATACCGCCGTTGGGTGGCTTGGCGCTGGCCTATAGAAACGGTCAGTCAGGAGAGAACGGGGTCATGATCCTCCTCGTCACCCTCAATGCTCGCTACTCCCATGCCTCGCTTGGTTTGCGCTATCTGCTGGCAAACATGGGCGAGTTGGAACCACAAACGAAGTTATTGGAATATATCATCAACTTGCGCCCACAAGATATGGCGGAAAAGTTGCTGGCGGAAAAACCGAGCATCATCGGGTTTGGGGTGTATATTTGGAATGTGGAGGACACTCAGCGGGTTGTTGCGATACTCAAACAAGTCGCCCCTGAAATTGTCATTGTGCTAGGCGGGCCTGAGGTCAGCCATGAAACAGACAGGCAGGTCATTGTTGAATTGGCGGATCATGTCATCACAGGCCCTGGGGATATAGCCTTTCCAGCACTGTGCCGACAACTATTACAGGGTAAAAACCCCGGCAAAATCATCCAAGCCGAACCGCCTCCCTTGGCACAGATCAAACTGCCCTACCGCCATTACACCGATGAGGACATTGCCAAGCGCACGCTTTATGTCGAAGCTTCGCGGGGTTGCCCGTTCAAATGCGAGTTTTGCCTGTCTTCGCTGGACAAGACCGCTTGGGGGTTTGAGCTGGATAGCTTTTTGGCAGAAATGCAACACCTCTATGACCGAGGCGCGAGGCAGTTCAAATTTGTGGATCGCACCTTCAACCTTAATGTCAAAACCAGCTTGCGCATCCTGGAGTTCTTCCTAGAACGCTTGGACGAACAAACGTTTTTGCATTTTGAAGTCATACCCGATCATCTGCCCGAACCTTTGAAAACTGCCCTAGCCCGTTTTCCGGCGGGTTCTTTACAGTTGGAAATCGGTGTCCAGACCTTCAACCCCATGGTGCAAAGCTTAATCAGCCGCAAACAAGACAATCCAAAAACCGAAGCCAATTTGCGCTGGCTGCGGGAACATACGAATGCCCATATCCATGCTGATTTAATCGTTGGCTTGCCGGGTGAGGATTTAGCTAGCTTTGCCAGTGGGTTTGATCGCTTAATCCGAATCAACCCTCAAGAAATTCAGGTGGGTGTCCTCAAGCGACTGCGCGGTGCGCCCATCGCCCGTCATGAGCAAAACCACGGACTGCGCTTCAATCCGCATCCTCCTTACACTATCCTTAGCACTGACCCGTTGGATTTCATGACCATTCAACGCCTAAGCCGATTCGCACGATATTGGGAATTAGTGGGTAACAGTGGGCGTTTTAAACAAAGCAGGGAGTTGATTCTTGGTAGCGAACCATTTGCCAGATTCTTAAGTTTTTCCGATTGGGTATTTACAACGACGGGCCAGACCTATGAAATCGCCCAAGATCGTTTATTTGATCTAGTATTCAACTGGTTGACGGGTGCAGCCAGAGAAAGCAGGGAAATTGCCTATGCTTCTTTGGAAGCTGATTTTCTGAACAGTGGCATGCGCGGCATCCCTAAATTCCTGCAAGGGAAAATTGCCAAGATCAAGCCATCGATTCACCAACGTGACAGTGCTGCGGCCAGACAACATAGGCATGTTGTCACTTGATGTTGTAACCTAAATTTAGAGGGCATTTCCGGCACAGTTAATGACAATGCCGGAAATGAATTGACATCAAAACATGGAAAGCCGACGACGCCGACTCCAATTCACCATGCCAAGCAGTCCGCTGGCAAACAGGAAAATGGTGGATGGCTCGGGTATGGATTCCCCGTTACCCCTTGCTGAAACATTCAGGGTAATCCGATTAAACGACTCATTAGACGTTTGGAGTGTGTCTGGCAGCAGGGTAATCGAAAACAGTAAGGTATCATCCATAGCATCATGAGGCGGTGCCAAAACACCCTTGGCATCGGCTGAAATGGTTTGATCCAAATAAACCTGCCCCAAGGTGTCAATCAGTCTGACAAACGCTTCGGCATAGGCATTTTCATTGCCTGGACGAGTAATTGATGCATTGGCTTCAATGTTGAACTTTAGGGAAAAGTCAATTTGCACGGTGTCTGTCGAGGATAGATTGCGCAAATTAAACTCCCCCAACGAACTGTAGACAGTGTCAGCGAGGCTCCCCGATATAGTGGGATATACGTTCCCGTGAATATCTGAAACTTGATTCAACAAACCGGGGTCCGAAGCCGTGCTGCTTTGCAGGTCGATGACTCCATAATAGCTACTTTCGACATTACCGTGTTCTGTTTTACCCAGATTTTCAGTGTAAACGTTCCCGTCTACTGAAAGAACCGAGTTATCGCCAGGATTGTTTAGATTGGTGATCGTGTCGATGCTTAATAAAGCATCAGCAAAGGCATCATAATATGCCAAGGCGTGGGCATACCCGGCAAACAGGCTTAAGCTTAAAGCCAGTATGGTTTGTCGCATGGAGATGGGTATGGGATGGTATTTCACTTGCTCTCCCCCTTAAATGCTGTTGACTGGGTGTCACCATCCCCTGCCTAGAGGGCAGGGGATGGTGCGTTCGCTTAAACTTGCCCTCAGAGATTAAAAATTTTCTGAGATTGCTTTGGCAGTATCGCTGCACCAAGGGTGCTTGAAGCCATTGGGCTGTTCTGTCGGCGCGTAAGGGGGAACCTGTTGAGGAGTGGCCAAGTAGATGATATTGTCTTTAGGTGAGCCAACACCGTTAGGCACATTAGCCGAGGTGAACCCGGTTAATTTCTCGCGGAGACGCCAAGCGACGTTATGGTCGGCGCAAGAAGTGTCGCCACTAACACCCAAGCCGCCCACCAGTTTGCCGCCGCTGTAGAGTGCTAGGCCACCGCCAAAGACGTTCGTGCCACCGATTTTGCGACCGCGCATCGGGTCAAGAGACGTGCCGAAGTTGGCGGAATTGCCGCTGTATCCTGCGCTAGTATCGGTCGCATTGGCGGCTTGCAGCCCATACAAAGTGCCGTTAGGTTGGACGGGGGAATAGAGGTTGGCGGTGGACAATGCAAAACTGTTCGTGCTGAGTCCCAAAGCGGTGTTGGCCTTTTGGGCGGAGATAACCCGGCTAATGAGCCATTGGTCATTGTAAAGAGTGCCGGTCTTGGTCACTAGGCACACCGTGCCGTCATCCCCGACTACCGTAGCCCACATGTCGAAGTCCAAGCCGCCGTTGGTGTTGCCGCTGGAACCACCGGTTGGCACACCGAAAACCGTTGCGCTTTTGACGACTTCTTTCAATTTTTGGGTCAATGTATCGTAGGTAATGTTGGGGCATGCAGCCATGGCCGTGGAGGAACCCATCATCAAAGCCATTGCGGCCAACAGTTTTTTGTTCATAAGCATGATCTCCTAATAGGGTGAATTGGGAAAACTTAAAGAAGGGTAATAAGAGGTTTTGTGCGAAACCTATCCCTCCAACCGTGCAAAAAAACCTTTTTTACTAAGTGATATATCAGTTATTAAGGCTGAATTTAGCGATGGCCCAAACCGAAAACACCAGTAGTGGTTTGGCGTGTAAATTTATACACAAGTCCCACTAAGTAAGTAAAGAATTATTTTGGGTAATTTTACCGCTGCCGAATAATTTAATTGGCATATATCATGCTTTTATAAAACATTCTATGTCTAGCATTCTTTCCACCTATACGAGAAGTCAACAATCCCATGCCGAAATAAAATCAGTAACTGGAAGGACTTTTATATCCCGGAATAGTTAACTCTCCAGTTCCAATTTTTTGCAGAACCCGCTTAAATGCCGCATGTTCTGTATTCAGCACACGGGCTTGCAAAGATTGCGGGGTATCACCTTGGATCACAGGCACTGTTTCTTGGCTAATTATTGCCCCAGTATCATATTCCTCAGTCACTAAATGGATAGTCACGCCCGTTTCGCGTTCGCCCGCAGCCAACACCGCTTCATGAACGCGGATGCCATACATGCCTTGTCCTCCGAATTTCGGCAGCAAGGCAGGATGGATATTCAAAATAGCCCCCGCATAATGACTTAGGGTTTGCTCGCCTAACTTCTTCATATACCCGGCCAAGATGACAATATCCACTTGATGGGATAGCAGGGTGTCGAGCATGGCCTGGTCCAATTGTTCCGGCGAAGGATGGGTTTTGCCGCTGAGATGGAAATGAGGTATGGACTCACGCTTGGCCCTTTCCATTGCCCCAGAGTTGGCATTATTGCTGATGATCACGGCAGGGGTTGCCTTTAGCTCGCCCGATTTACAAGCATCAATGATCGCTTGCATATTACTGCCTCCATGTGACGCAAGAAAACCTAGTTTCATGATAAATCCTCGCAAAGATGGAAGCCCGGCCTCTTGCTTCCGGCAAGATCCGGGCTTCGTTTACTCATTCAAAAAAAAGCGGGGTAACTTATCCGCAAGCGCCCACTGCCCCGCAGGCTGAACAAAAGTCACAGCCATCTTTGCGGATGACAGCATAGTTGCCGCATTCCAAGCAACGCTTACCGGGATGGACTTCCTGCGCACCCACGGAACGCGCCTTGAAGTGGACTACATTCTCAGCCTCGTATTCCACCATGACCCCCATATCGTCAACCGGGAAACCATCCTCGTCCAAAATTCCGAGCATGGAGTGGCGATGCAAAATCAACCGGCATAGATAAGCAATCGTGGAGGGATAGGAAATCTTTCGCTTTTCCCCCGGGACCCAAGCCAAAAAGTCGCCTCGCGGCTCGGGGAAGTCCAATAGTTGCCGCAATTTTGCACCGACCCAAGCCGGATCGACGACGCGCATATCAAACGACAGGCTCTTGCATAGTCCATCCAATACTCTGGGGTATTCTCCCGATAGCCAGACGGAATAAGGCCGACGCTGCCCATTGGGTAGCGTCAACTCCTTCAAGCCCATGACGAAATCATCATTCGTCGCCGGGTTGTGGATGTCCACTGTCCAAGACAGGGTTCCGTCCGTGCCCGTTTTAGGTTCTTTGGGTGACATCAGCGCATCTAACACGGGCGTGTCCCCCTCGCCTTCAAAAGCGCCCAACTCCATGCAACGGTAATGCACCAATTTTGCAAAACCCGCCACAAGGCTTGGGACTCTTACCGGCTCACCGTCGGGCGGCATGGACAAATCAAATCCATCGTCACCTTGGGCTTTCATCAAGCTTTTTAACTTAGTTTCCAACCATCCCCGGTCATTCGAGCGCATATCCATGGATAATGATTTAGCCAAGGCTGCCAAGCCACGGGGTTGTTCCGCACCATTGACCCAAACCTCAAAAGGACGTTTGCCGCCTTTTCTGTGCGATTCGATTTCGCGCAATTCGTTGGCTTGACTGACCGGGCTGGTTTCCAAATGACCGACAAACACGGCAAATCCGCCTAACCGATGCTCGACGAAATAGGTCCAAGCCGGGTTGCCGCCTAATGGCCTAGGTCTACGCCGCCACCTTAACGAGGCTAAGGCCGGTTCAGGCACTTTTTCCAAGCGTAACCTACGGTCTGGGTCAGACTCGTCGAATTCTTGACTAGAGCCCTCCGCTTCCGTTTTGGCCGGGTCGGCAATCAACACTTGACCCACAATGCTATTGGGCCGATAAGTCGCCAACCCTTTTAAGCCGGCTTTCCACGCCTCCAAATAAAGGTGTTGGAATTCTTCAAACGGATAATCGGCAGGCACATTGACCGTTTTGGAAATGGAAGAATCCACATACGGTTGCACTGCCTCCAACATGCGCATGTGATCCAACGCGGAGATTTCCAAAGCAGTGACAAAGCCCCCAGGCAAATGATTGGTGTCGCCGCCACTTTCGCGGAACAAGCGCCAAGCATGATCCTCCACCGAGTATTCTTTGATCGTACCGTCTGCCTGACGTTTACGCCGGGTGTACGACCAAGAAAACGGCGGTTCGATGCCGTTGCTGGCATTGTCAGCGAATGCCAAGGAAATTGTGCCAGTCGGGGCTATGCTCAACAAATGGCTATTGCGCAGCCCGTGCTGGGAAATAGCAGTCTTCAACTCTTCGGGTAAGCGTGAGGCAAAGCCAGAGGCCAAGTATTTTTCAGCATCAAACAATGGAAATGGGCCTTTTTCCCTTGCTAGGTCAACCGAGGCCAGATAAGACGCATCGCGCATGACTTCGGCGATTCGCGCCCCACATTCCCTTGCTTCGGGGGTATCGTAGCGCAAGCCCAACATGGCCAGCGTGTCACCCAAACCGGTGAAACCCAGTCCGATGCGCCGTTTTGCCCTTGCTTCTTCGTACTGCTTTTCCAAAGGCCAATAGGTCACATCCAGCACATTGTCCAGTAGCCTGATCGCCGTTCCGGTCAATGCGGTAAATTTTTCATAATCAAAGCTGGCCTCGCTGGCAAACGGAGCTTTGACAAACCGGGTCAAATCGATGCTGCCCAAACAGCAGCAGCCATAAGGGGGCAACCATTGCTCGGCGCAGGGGTTGGTCGCCTCGAAGGTTTCACAATAATACAGATTGTTGTCAGCATTGGCCCGATCCACGAATAACACGCCCGGTTCGGCGTGGTCATAGGTGGAAGCGGTGATTTTGTCCCAAATTTCCCTAGCCCGCACGGTGCGATAAACCCATAGCCCATCTTCGCGCCGATAAGCACCCTGCTCCTTGTATTCCTCATCCGGTTCAGCGGGATGGACCAACTCCCAAACGGCATCCTCTTCAACGGCCCGCATCAAACCGTCGGTCACGCCCACGCTGATATTGAAATTGGACAGTTCACCGGCTTTGTCTTTGGCATGAATGAAATCCAGCACATCGGGATGGTCACAGCGTAACACGCCCATTTGTGCGCCACGCCTCGCCCCGGCTGATTCAACGGTTTCGCAGGAGCGGTCAAATACGCGCATGTAAGAAACCGGGCCAGACGCACGGGAAGCCGTGCCTTTGACATGCGCCCCTTTGGGCCGGATGGCAGAAAAGTCATAGCCCACACCCCCACCCCGGCGCATGGTTTCGGCGGCTTCGGAAAGCGCCGCATAGATGCTTGGCTTGCCATCCACTGATTCGGATACCGAATCCCCCACCGGTTGCACGAAACAGTTAATCAAGGTCGCTTGGATGCCAGTGCCAGCGGCAGACATGATGCGACCGGCTGGAATGAAGCCCTCTTGCAAGGCATGGAGAAATTTTTTCTCCCAGTGCTTAGGGTCTTGTTCCACGGCAGCCAAGGCATGGGCAACCCGTGCAAATATGGCATTGGCATCCCGCTCTTCGCCTTTGGCGTATTTTTCGAGCAAAACTTCTTCGGAAACCGTTTGGGGCGGCAAGCTAGGGCTGGGTTTGAGTTGTAAGGATTGTTTCATAGTGATACGGAATAGGTACAAATAAAGTGTTGATAAAAAATATGGGGGGTGAAAATGGCAATAAGCAGTTGGCAAGATTATAGAGTGCTATTCAACTTTTTTTTCCAACTTTTCAGTTTTTGCTAAAAATACAACACATGGAAAGTTTTCTATCTTATTGTTTTATAATAATTGTTATGGGATAGAATTGGATTGCCCCATGCATTTCACCTTCCAAAATTAAGGATTGATGCATCGATAGACCTTGAATGCCTGCTCGCCGTCGATCAGAGGGCCGGCCGCAACGATGGTGTCCCCGCCCATATCGCCGGCATTGTTTCGGGCTAGGCGATAGACTTCTTCCTGAATGGAGCCTTTATCCCTCGCAATAAAGCCGATTTTAGCGGCGGTGACGGCGGAAACACGACCCAATTCCTTGCAACGGCGGGCTTCATGGGCAGACAGAATGCGGACTTTTTCCCCTTGTGGCTTGAGGTCCACCCAAGTGCAACCCGATAGCAGGGCGGCAGATAACAGCCACACCGCATTGAATTTGACGATTTTGTTCATGATTCCTTAACCCTGAATGAATAAATAATCTGGCTGCTATCTTAATTGAACTGGAGTGCTTTGCAAAAGCGATGACGCAAAGCCCCTTCTCGGTTAAAATAGGGCATTATTTCCCGAACAGGCTGTGAAACTATTTGGATGAGGCTTGCCAATGGCGGCTTGTTCAGACCCTCGCAGCAACCAGCATCCCGACTCTCATGACCAAATATATATTCATTACAGGTGGTGTCGTTTCCTCACTAGGCAAAGGCATTGCGGCTTCTTCCTTGGCGGCCATTCTTGAGGCTCGCGGTTTGAACGTCAGCATGACCAAGCTAGACCCTTACATCAATGTCGATCCCGGCACGATGAGCCCGTTCCAACACGGCGAGGTGTTTGTCACCGAAGATGGCGCTGAAACCGATTTGGATTTGGGCCATTACGAGCGGTTCTTGAGTTCGACGATGGGCAAGGTGAATAATTTTACCACTGGTCAGGTTTACGAAAACGTCATTCGCAAAGAGCGCAAGGGCGAATACCTAGGAGCGACCGTACAAGTCATTCCGCACATCACCGACGAAATCAAGCGACTGATACAACTCAGTGCGGCAGGAATGGACGTTGCATTGATCGAAGTGGGCGGCACTGTCGGCGACATTGAGTCCCAACCCTTCATGGAGGCAATTCGCCAAATGCGGGTGGAGATGGGGGATGATAAAACCTTGTTCATCCACCTGACCTTGGTTCCTTACATCGCCAGTGCCGGGGAGCTGAAAACCAAGCCAACCCAACACTCGGTCAAGGAATTACGCACCATAGGCATCCAACCCGACATTCTGATTTGCCGTTCAGACCGAGCAATTCCGAAATCCGAACGCCGTAAAATTGCCTTATTCACCAATGTGCATGAAGATGCCGTCATCAATGCGATTGATGCGGACACCATTTACCGCATTCCGTTATTGCTGCATGAGCAAGGCTTGGACGAGATCGTAGTGCGGAAACTACGGTTTGATGTACCCGCCGCCGATTTGAGCGAGTGGGAAGCCGTCGTCAAGGCACAAACCCAACCCGAACATCATGTCACCATCGCCATGGTCGGTAAATATGTCAATCATTCCGATGCTTATAAGTCGTTGACCGAGGCATTGATCCATGGAGGCATCAGCACCCGCACCAAGGTCACCATCAAAGCGATTGAATCGGAAGAGGTCGAGGCCAAAGGCACTGCGAAACTCGAAGGTGTGGACGCGATTCTCGTCCCCGGTGGGTTTGGTGTGCGTGGCATCGAAGGCAAGATTGCCGCTGTCCGCTATGCCCGTGAAAACAAAATCCCTTATCTCGGTATTTGCTTGGGGATGCAAGTGGCGGTCATTGAGTTTTCCCGTGAAGTGGCAGGATTGGAAGGGGCGCACAGCACTGAATTTTTACCCACCACGCCGTATCCGGTGATTGCCCTAATCACTGAATGGAAAGATGAATCCGGCGAACTGGAAAAACGCAGCGCCGACGATGATCTAGGTGGAACCATGCGCTTGGGTGGGCAAAAATGCCGCTTATCCAATAATTCATTGGCGCACTCTCTCTACGGCAAGGATGTCATCACCGAGCGCCATCGTCATCGTTACGAATTCAATAATTTTTATAAGAAAAAACTCGAAGAGGCGGGTTTGCGTATCAGCGGCAAATCGATTGATGGCCGTCTGGTGGAAGTCATCGAGATTCCCGACCATCCTTGGTTCTTGGCCTGTCAATTCCACCCGGAATTCACCTCCACCCCGCGTGGCGGTCATCCGCTCTTCGCTGGTTTTGTCAAGGCCGCGAGTGATTATCACCAAAGCCAGTCAACAGCCCTGCCTCCAGTAGAGGGTTAGCTAACACCATTCCCTTCCCTACGGCAAGGGTAACACCAACCATTCCCTCTCCCATTGGGAGAGGGTGAAGGCAAACATCATGAAACTCTGCGGATTTGAAACAAGCCTAGAACTTCCCTTCTTTCTGATCGCCGGACCTTGTGTCATCGAAAGTGAGCAACTCGCTTTGGACACTGCCGGCCGACTCAAGGAAATCACCACCAAGCTAGGCATCAACTTCATTTACAAATCTTCCTATGACAAAGCCAACCGATCTTCGCTAGGCAGTTTTCGTGGCTTGGGCTTGGACAAAGGCTTGCAGATACTGGAAGAGGTCAAGCATAGCCTCGGTGTGCCGGTGCTGACTGACGTTCACGAATATACCCCGTTAACGGAAGTCGCCGCTGTGGTTGATGTGCTGCAAACCCCGGCCTTCCTGTGCCGGCAAACGGATTTCATCCAAGCCGTCGCCGCCACTGGCAAACCCGTCAACATCAAAAAAGGCCAGTTCATGGCACCGTGGGATATGAATAATGTCGTCGATAAAGCCAAAGCAACGGGCAACGACCACATCATGGTCTGTGAACGCGGCGTGTCCTTTGGTTACAACAATTTAGTGTCCGACATGCGCTCTTTGGTGGTCATGCGCAGTACCGATTGCCCGGTTGTGTTCGATGCCACCCATTCCGTGCAACTGCCCGGTGGGCAAGGCAATGTGTCCGGGGGGCAACGCGAGCATGTACCGACCTTGGCTAAAGCTGCCGTCGCCGTCGGCATCGCGGGCTTGTTCATGGAAACCCACCCCAACCCTGAACAAGCCATGAGTGACGGGCCAAATTCCTGGCCTTTGCATCGGATGGAGGAATTATTGGAAATGTTGTTGGGATTGGATCGAGTGGTTAAAGCGAGTGGTTTTTTGTAAGTTGATGACAATTTGAAAACTACCATCAACAGCAGCGCTTAACCCCGCTCCATTTACGCTCCACTTCCTGCTTGAAAAAGGTTTCCCGGTCCATCGGTTCGCCGCCTTCTGCTGCGTGGTGTTCGCACCAATGGACTAGGTAACGTTCATAAGCATCGTCCCCGGTGATTTCCCGCAATCCCAACCAACATTTTTTGATGAGTTCCAAAGGACGCATGGATTAGCCCTCATTCCTCGGAATCTTCATCACTCGCCTCATCGCCGGTTTCCTCCGTCAACAATTCGCGCAAATATTTGAATAATAGTCGGGCAGATCGTGGTGGCGCATTGGATAGGAATTCTTTGTGGGCATCGCGAATCAAATGCCGCAACTTGGGCCGGTCAGCATCGGGATGTTCGGCCATCAATGCGTTGAGATCGTGATCGTCGCCCTTCAGCAAGCGGTCACGCCAGCGCTCGATCACATGCTGGTGATGCACAGCCCTGGCACTCAAGTTGCTGTGCCGGTCCAATTGTTCGCGTATTGGCGACATATCCATATCCCGCATCAGTTTGGCAATGAATTTGCGCTGCCGCTTGAAAGCCCCATGGTGGCTCTGAATGCTTTGCCCTAGCTTGATGGCCTCGAACAACTCAGGGGGCATTTCCAAGCTTGCCAAACGATCTTTGGGCAAGGCAATCAGTTCTTCGCCTAGCGCTTCCAACGCGGCAGTCTCGCGTTTCATGGCCGATTTGTTGGGACGAACGGCGTATTGTTCTTCCAATTCGTCGAAATCAGTGTCAGATGGGTTCATAGCAACAATTTAAGATACCACAATCAAAAAAAACACAAACAAGGCGACCACACCTAAAGGAATCAACACGGCGGGCCAATCGGATTGGACATGCTTGCCACGCTCCAAGGCCGCTTTAATGCCGGGGCTGAACCAGAAAATCGCCAACAATGCGATGGCCCCAATCGCAAGCGTTTCCCAAATAGAGTAATTTCCCATGTTCGCCTACCCAAAAGGTCTATTAAAAGGCATCATATTAGCCTAATCCAGCCTATTCTGTCCCGTGTTTGATCTCCACCGGGCAAGACTTTAAGTTGGCATCGTCTGCCAAGCTTAATATCTGATGTAATGCAGCAGAATAGGATTGGAGCGTCAAAGCTTGCTTTGACAGGCAGCGGAATAGGATTGGAGCGTCAAAGCTTGCTTTGACAAGCGAAGTAAGCTTCGCATTTCCAATGTCAAAGCGAGCTTTGACGCTCCAGTCACGCTAGAGGATGGGTAACTTTTGCGTCCGTGCGCAACGACAATAATTAAGATGTTTAAACTATGGCTAATATACTGATTATCTATTCAACCACCGACGGACATACTGTTGAGATTTGCCGTCGCATCATCCAAGTATTGGAGCAATCCGGTCATCACAGCAAGCTGGTGAATGTCACCGATGCTTCAAGCATAGACCTTGCCCCCTTCGACAAGATCGTGATTGGGGCCAGCATACGCTATGGTAAACATAGCCCACAAATTGTCGAGTTTATTGCCAAACATGAAACGATGCTCGACAGCAAGCCCAACGCCTTCTTTTCCGTGAATGTAGTGGCGCGCAAGCCTGCAAAAAACCAACCGGACACCAACCCCTATGTGAAGAAATTCCTCAAGCGGATCAGTTGGAAACCTAAGTTGGTCAAAGTGTTTGCGGGTAAATTGGATTATCCCCGCTATACCCTGTTCGACCGTTTCATGATACGTTTTATCATGTGGATCACCAAAGGCCCAACCGACCCTACCGCCGTGATTGATTTTACTGATTGGCAACAGGTTGAGGAGTTTGCGAGGGTGATTGGGAATATGTAATTCTGTGATTTTTTCTGTAAAATATTCGGCATGAATAGCAAAACACCATTTTTCCAATTCGCGTAAGGATTCGCCGAATGGGATGTTTTGCGCTGTTTTCAGTTAGGCAGGCAGGATTCACGGGGGGGGTTTGATCCATGTTGTATCCGGCTTACATGTATCTGGTGACGATTGGCAAAGTAGTAAATGACTACAAGAATTGAGGCAATTGACCTTTTTTGCGGTGTGGGCGGGTTGAGTTGCGGATTGAGCGCGGAAGGAATCCGCGTGCGGGCGGGGTTGGACATTGACCCGCATTGTGAGTACCCGTTCACCGCCAACCATGGGGGAGCCGCGTTTCTTTTACAGGACGTAGCCAATCTTAGCGGCAATGTGTTGACTGAACTTTGGTCGCCTCGTTCTATCCGGCTACTCGCAGGCTGTGCGCCCTGCCAGCCGTTTTCCAGTTATGCAAACACCACACCGTCGGTTGACAACGGGAAATGGGGGTTGCTTTACGAATTTTCCCGTTTGGTCAAAGAGACAACGCCCGATCTTGTCACCATGGAGAACGGGGTGTGATTAAAAGTGATGCGGGTATAGAATTCCCTATCAATTTCTGCCATCCGAATCCTATGAAGCCCACCATGCCCACCCTTGATGAAAAAGATATCGTCTTATTGCAACGGATCAAACGCCATCCGCTGTTACGCGCCCGCGTGGAAAGCCTGCTGGGCGTGGTGGAGGACGCGGGGGGCGACTTGGAAAAAGCCGACGCGGCGGAGCGGCGGGTGATCGAGGAACTGCGGCAGATGGGCAACGAGGTGT
>CAIOOA010000147.1 GCA_903859815.1 uncultured Methylococcaceae bacterium
ATTGAAACCGAGGAACAACGCTGGCTACAGTTTTTCAAAGAAGGTGAGCAACTGGACGAGGCGGCATTACCGGATTGGATGAACACAGAAGAAATGAGGCAAGCCATGAAAACCCTGAAACTGTTTTCCGATAAAGAACGCGATTATCACGCCTACCAAGCGCGGCAAAACTATCTGCGCGAACAGCGGACTATTCAAATAGAAAGGGAAGAAGATTTGAGGGAGATGAAAAGGATTAAGCAGGAAAAAGAGCAGATACAGCATGACATGGAACAGGCTCAACAGGATTTACAGCGGGAGCGGTTGGAAAAACAAGCAGCCTTACAACGTGAGCAATCTTTACAAGATGAAAATGAACGGCTCAAGGCATTGCTGGCTCAATCAAAACAATAATCTGGGTTAAGGCGGAAACTAAGGACGGGTTTCGCCGAATAATGTTGGCCCGGTCGTTCACATTCGGCGGGTAACATCCTTGTGCCCACCTGATGTATTGATAATGAGGAATGTACAATGGAAAAAATTGAAATACCCTTGGCACAAATGACCTTGGCCCAAAAGCTTGATTTAATGGAAATGCTATGGGCTGATTTAAGCAAACAATCCTTGGATTCCCCGGATTGGCATGAAAGCCTATTGGCGGAGCGAGAAGCCGCGTTACTTGATGGTCGCTGCACGTTTTCCGATTGGGAGGAAGCCAAACAAAGAATAAGGCAAAATGTCTCGTGCAAATAAAAATCCTATCCTCTGCCGAAAGCGACCTTGAAGAGGGGTATGGATTCTATGCGGCGAATTCGCTTGAGTTAGCGGAATATTTTCTGGATTCGCTTTACTCCGATATTGGTTCTTTAGCTATCTACGGAGGAATTCACCCAATTGTTTTTGGATACTATCGGTTGGTGTCGAAAAGATTTCCTTTTGCGGTTTACTATCGAATGTCTCAGGATGTCGTTCTAGTGATGGCTGTATTAGATTGCCGTCGAAATCCGAGTTGGATACATGAAAGACTCATGCAAAATTGAATGTTTCAAGCAAGTGTAGCTTGGATGAAGCGTAGCGAAATCCTGGAAACGATAACTCAAAAACCCGGATTCCACTTCATTCCATCAGGGCTACTTAAACTAACATGAAACACCGCATAGACCCCAAGATAGATTGCTTATTTAAGGCATTGCTCGGTTCTGAGCTAAACCGCAATCTGTTGGTGCATTTCCTCAATGCGGTATTGGTGGACGATTTGACATGTCCAGTAACCGAAGGGCCATAGATATGCTGAGACACCAAGCTCATCAATCACATAAAGATGCGCCTCCTTCATCGGTACGCTGTACAGAAGCTTGCAATTGCGATTTTAAAACTTTTGAAAATTTTAGATGCTCATTTATCTTGATCTTTGTTGCTTTAATCGACCATTCGATGACCAAACTCAATCCCGCATTCGTTTGGAAACCGAGGCTAAACTGATTATCCAGCAACATGTCCGCGATGGACGGCATCAGCTTGTTTGGTCTCATATTCTGGAATATGAAAATAGTCTGAATCCTTTCTTGGAGCGGCGAAATTCAATCAGTGATTGGCGGAAACTATCAGTGATTAAAATTACTCATAGCGATAAATTAGTTAATTTATCCCGTGATTTAATGAAACTTGGAATCAAGGAACATGATTCCTTGCATGCGGCGGCAGCTTTGACTGCAAATGCAGAACTTTTCATCACGACGGATGATCGTTTAGCGAGGAAGATTAAAACCCACGGACAGCTTCGCTGTGCGTTACCGTGGGACGCTTTGGCTTGTTTGGAGAATTGGTATGAGAACTGACACAGAAATTCGGCAAGAAGGTATGAAGGCTTTAATCCAAATGCTTGGCATGGTGGATGCCGAGCGTTTCGTTGCGACTTTATCACGAGAACGATTTGATTATACTGAATGGCGCAAAACCCATTTGCCTGAAATGGATATGGAAGCACTCAGCAAAATCTCCGCTCGTTATGCCGAAGATAGAACAGATGACTAATCATAGATTGGCAGCGCCATACCCACCATGAAACACCGCATAGACCCCAAGATAGATTGCGTATTCGAGGCATTGCTAGTCTCGGTGGAAAACCGCAATCTGCTAGTGCATTTCATTTGCGGTATTGGTTGACGATTTAACCTCGCAGATAACCGAAGCTGAACCACTCAATCCTATGCTAAGGTATTTCTGCACGAATCACTGAGCATGATGGATGTCAAAGCCAAGGACAGCGAGGGACGGCCATACCAGATTGAAATCCAAAACTATCCTTTTTGTTTATTCCCAAGCTCCGGCGTGGGCATTCAGGTTCACCCGCTCCTGCGGTACTCGGACGCGGAGAATCCGGGACTGGATTATCACACCGGAGCGTGGAAACGATAAATTTCACATTCAACGGAGACAACCATGGGACAAGCCATTTCTTTTCGAGAAGCATTAGAGGCTGTTGAGACATTATCCATAGATGAACAAGAAACTCTGGTGGATATTGTGCAAAAACGTTTGATTGAACGCGCTCGCCAGCGTTTATCGGTTGACATTGAAGAATCGCGATTGGAATTTGCTCAGAATCGTTGTCAGGTGGTATCGGTGGACTCGTTAATGGATGAGCTATTGCAATGAAACGGGCGCTAATCCGTTCCAATGCGTTCGTCCGTGCCGCAAATCAGTTGTTAAGAAAAAACCCGC
>CAIOOA010000148.1 GCA_903859815.1 uncultured Methylococcaceae bacterium
GATGTGGGCAATATGCGCAAATGCATAGAGAGTTTGATTGAGTCCGCACAAGTCCTTAGATTCGATGAGGGTGAGGGCGAAGCAGACTATGTGTATGATGTGGATTGACAGCGTTGAGGTTTTGAGAAAATTAGCGCGCACAAAAAAGCCGTCGACCCTGTGGGCTCGACGGCTGAATGTCTAAACTTTAACTATCTGGGAAAAAAAGTGCATAGTTACCGGATAAGCACTTTATTGGATATGCAAAAACCTTGGCTATGAAAAGTATGAATCAACTCATCATTACCGGTAAAATCGAGAACCTTCTTGCGTATGCGCCGGACTAAATTATCCAAGGCCCGTCCTGCTTGCATATAATCGTTATAATTGAGTGCCGTTGTTATTTCTTTGCGGTAAACCACTCCCCCGCCCTTTTTGGCAAGCAGCAATAGCAGATCAAATTCTTTTCCAGTCAACTTAACAGTGATGCCTTCCGGTGAAATCAGTTGCCACGAGGAGCTTTCTAAAGACCATGAACGGTGAGACGCTGACTGAGTATGTTGGCGTTCTGCGCTGCGTTGGGCTATGCTTTTAATGGCGGCCGCCAGTTCAACTAAGATGACTGGTTTCACTAAAAAAAGATCGGCACCCGCCATGTAACCTTGAACCTTCATGTCAATCTCACCGCGTGCGGTGAGGATGAGAATTCCCATATCGGTTTTGTTGCGTAGATACTCTGCCAATACTAAACCGGATTCATCGGGCAAACCAATGTCGATAATGGCGACATTATAATGTTCAATTTCTATTTTTTGATAAAACACCAAAGCGGTTTCCGCAACCGCTACCTTATACCCTGACTGGGTTAGGAAGCGATTAATGGTTTCTTGCAGATCTTTGTCGTCTTCGACCAAAATGATGCGAATGGGCAAGTCGGTCATTTTTCCTCGTCAGATGAATGGCTTAGGTTTTATTATTATTGAATGGCATCTGAGAAAATAAGGTACTATGCTTTCTTATTTTCGTATATCGGAAAAAATCTGATTTTAAGATAAGATTATTTGAATAAATATTCATTTATCATCAGTTATTCTTATGAATCTTTTGATTGGCAATTCGTTTAAGCCAAGCCTAAGTTAGGTGTGATAGCGCACAGTCAATATTCATTTTTTCACGTAGTCTATGAATGGAGCTAAGTAAAATATCAACATGGGTTTTGATATAGGTAAATCTCAGGAAACTATTGTGAAGAAAATTCAGGTGAATGTCGGTCGTTGTAAAGGGTATGCGATAAATAAAACGCTACTGTCATCCGACAGTAATATAGGGGTTAAATATCCAAGAAAGTCGCGCCATCGCGTGACTCAATCGTTCAATTCCAATCTGCATCTGTTCGCTGCCGCACCGACTGAGACTAGCCAAGGGTGTATCGTTTTTATCGAGTGATGAAATCATGCTCAAGTCATGGCCTGTTGGCCATGGCTAACACATCAGGAGACTGTCATGAACAAAGAACAAGTGAAAGGCCGAGTCGAAGAAGCAAAAGGCGCAGTTAAGGAAGTTGCTGGGCAGATACTGGATGATGATGCTATGGAAGCCGAAGGGAATGTCCAAAAAAATGTTGGCAAGGTCCAGTCTGGCCTTGGTGACCTGAAGGAGGATATCAAGGACGAAATCAGAAAGCACAGTTAAATCCTGTAGCGTTCAACCGTGCAGTCGACCCGTTTACTTAGGGTAACTGCACGGCGATGCAAATCTAGGCTATCTCGCATAGCTTAGTCAGTCACATTGTTAAAGGGGTATTAAAATGGATTTAGTTTCATTGGTCGTGGTTCTGATTGTTGTCGGTTTACTACTGTGGATGGTAAATAATTACATACCGATGGAGGCCCGCATCAAGCAGATACTTAACATCGTGGTCATCATCGCGGTGATTCTATGGTTATTGAACGCAGTGGGTGTGTTGGGTGTGTTGCCAAAGGTGTTGGTGTCGGTCATGGTGTCTCTGGTGGTTGTCGGGCTGCTATTGTGGATGGTCAATACCTACATACCGATGGATGCACGCATTAAACAGATATTAAATATCGTCATTATCATCGCTGTGATTCTGTGGTTACTCAGCGTGTTCGGGATTTTGAGCGGACTGCCGAGGCTTCAAGTCGGTAGGCTTTAACGTGGGTTTCAATCGTTGATTCAAGAACCGGCAAAAGGATCAACCCCCTCCTTTATTGATAGCTTTAGGGCTGTCAGGCTTATGGCGTATTAATGCCATCAATTGATGGCTCTTTTTGGAGAAACAATCATGCTTGAAACTATCGCGATCATACTTATTATCCTGTGGGTGTTGGGTTTGGTTTCATCATACACCATAGGCGGGTTTATACACATCCTCTTGGTTATTGCAATCATTGTCATTGTGCTGCGCGTCATTCAAGGCCGGAGTGTTGTCTAGGGAAAGCTTAGTTAATTTTGATGACTGCTAAAATTACCTAGCGAATAACTATATCGAAGAAGGCGTTAAACATCCAAAGCTGCGCAATAAACAACCGCCGGCTTCGATTTCGCAAGGTGACGGTGGGCCATAGGCCCACCTTTTTTTTGCCTGAAAAACAAGCGAAGCATGTCTGCCTGTTTTTTTGGTAGCCAGTTTGCCGGGAACTCACATGCTGGGATGAAGCCTATTCCGGCCAACCACCGCTTTAAATTCAACAGCACTGGTCAGGTGGCTGGTCTATAGCTTGGGATTGTTGTTCGGGTGGGGGCGATGTGTCTCGTTGCCGGAAAGATTTCACCATCCAAGCGAGAGGAAGCAGTGTCGTATAGGCCGTGCGCCCAAGGGTGATGAGCTTTAGTAAATCTTGTAAGGGCGTGGTATCGACAGAGGGGGTTGCATTCGAATTGCTTTGGATTTTGGGGGGGTTGCGTTTGGTGAGTTCGCCCATGAGAAATCCAATTCCCCCGGCCAGCAGCAGACTTGCCGGGGCCGTCATTTGTCGGTGTATATCGTGAACCAACTGAGTCGTGCGGACATTGATTTGCCGCTGACGGTTTGACAGTTGCAACTCCGCATCCCTGATGCTGTCCGTCAGTCGCTTGGAACCACTAAGACTTGAACGTTGATACACAGGCATGGTCAGTTCGCGTCCCGATGATTAGGTGAATTGGCTTTTAGGCTACGAAGGGTTGCGGGGAATAATAGGAAACGACCCTTACGGCGGATCATTCCGTACAGGATTAAACCAAATAGCGCATTAATTGAAACCACAAGCAGCAGGGCGCTGCTTGTCACGACGCCATGCTCGGACAGCCACAGGACGGCGATGGCCCCTAGGCCAAGCCACGCACTGCCGAGCAATACACCTGCCATCACGCCTATCACAACCATCGCGACCAAGCTTTCCCCCGCTCGCCGCGTTTCCAGCGCGGCAAGTTTGAACCGGTCGTGAACTAGCCCAATTAACTCTTCCAATAAGGACTGGGCATCGTCCAACACTCCAAGGCCGCTGATTGGATCAGCTTGCGCTTCCGTTTGCCTTGGAGTTTCGTCCACCTCGGCATCCGGTCCCGTTGGGTTTGATGGCCTAACGCCCACTCAACAGGCGGCTCAACAAAAATCCGGCGGCCACTGCGATGCCAATGGATGAAATGGGATTGTCGCGGATATAACCGCTGCAACTCTCCATCATCCGCTTCTCGGCATTTTTCAATTGGTGACCTTTTTCACCCAGCGCTTCTGCGGCCTGATTGGTGGCTGCGGATATTTTATCGACCGCCTCATGAGCGGAATTCACTGCATTGTCAAAAGTGTCCATGGTGATTTCCTTTTTCTATTTGAGCCGTATGTCATTTTTAACCGATGTCACGCCGCCGACGCTGCGCGCTACCGCTGCTGCTTTGGTAATATCGGCTTTGGAATTGACGAAGCCACTCAGTTGGACTACGCCCTTAAAGGTTTCAACATTAATGTCGGCGGAACTCAAACCGGGTTCATTTAATATGGCTGCTTTGACCTTGCTAGTGACGACAGTGTCGTCAACATATTCCCCGGTTCCCTCCTGCTTGTGGGTCGATGCGCATCCTGCGGCTGTCATTAACGTCAGTGCCAATAAAAATGCGGTAAAAAAACGACTAAGATGTTTCA
>CAIOOA010000149.1 GCA_903859815.1 uncultured Methylococcaceae bacterium
GCAGGAATCGAGTTCCTCGCCAAGGGCGAAGTGAAATACACCCCCGCCGCCGGTTTGCCCGCCTTGCGCGAGGCCATTGCCCGGTTTTATGCGCAGCGTTACGCCATTGAAGTGCCTGCCCGCCGCATTTTTGTCACCCCCGGCGCTTCCGGGGCGGTGTTGCTGGCCTTGGCGGGTTTGATCGAACGCGGCGGCGAGGTGTTGCTGTCCGACCCGGGCTATCCCTGCTACCCCAACTTTGTGCGGCTGCTCGGCGGCGAACCCCGTTTCGTACCGGTGGGTGCGGAGTCAAATTACCAGCTTGACGCGGCAACGCTGGAACGCCAATGGACACCCAAGGCTCAAGGCGTGGTCATGGCCTCGCCTTCCAACCCCACCGGTTGGTGATGTTTGCAGCGACGTGGCATAGCCCCTTTAATGGATCGAATGCATGGCAACCCACACCGTTCAGTGCAGGGATGGAACCCGTTGACTGATTTAAAGTTGATTGCAGACGGCCGGCTCGATAGGTGGATATTGCTGGCAAGGCATCTTCTCGATTGAAGGCTTTTATTGCTTTGATTGAGCCAACAATGCTTTGAGCCGTTCAATTTCTGCCTGTGCAGATTGTTTTTCCTGCAATGCAGATTCTTTTTCTTGCAAAGCGGCTTGTTTTTCCAACCGTTCCCGCTGCAAATCCTGTTGAGCCTGTTCCATGTCATGCTGTATCCGCTCGTTTTCTTGCTTAATTCTCTCCATTTCCCGCAAATCCTCCTCCCTTTCTATTTGTATAGTCCGCTGCTCGCGCAAGTAATTTTGACGCGCTTGGTAGGCGTGGTAATCGCGTTCTTTATCGGAAAACAGTTTCAGGGTTTTCATGGCTTGCCTCATTTCGTCTGTGTTCATCCAGTCTGGTAGTGCACTTTCATCCAGTTGCTCGCCTTCTTTGAAAAACTGTAGCCAGCGTTGTTCCTCGGTTTCGATCCGTTCCGCCGTGAATTTCTTCAATTCCAACAGATGGATGCCGCCCAAATCCGCCAAACTGTGGCCTTGTCGGTTTTGCAGTTTACATTCATGGGCGTAAGCGGTTTCACCGGGAAGTAGGTTTTCCGCTAACAGCCAGATACTGTAAACCGGCTTTAACAGGCTGTAATCATTGCCGCTTTGAAGTTGCTGGCTGATGATGTCGCACCAAGTATAGACCATCCGCTCCGGCAAATGCCGATAGGACAATAACTGGATTTCAATCTGGTAAAGCCGTCCCTCGCTGTCCTTGGCTTTGACATCCACCACGCTTAGTTTATCGTCCAGAAATTCCTTTTCGTTGTAGGGATTGAGTATTTCGACTTCGGTGATTGGTGAACTCAAATCACGGGTCAATATGGCATTGAGGAAGTGGACAAGCAGATTGCGGTTTTGCTCCGAGCCGAGCAATGCCTTGAATACGCAATCTATTTTTGGGTCTATGCGGTGTTTCATGGTTAATTATACTGGCAAATTTATCAATTTTGTAATGCTTTCTTCATACTTTCTACAATGAAAACCTGACGCTTTCCTGTTGAAATATTTATAATAGCAAATTGCTTTCCATTATCTATAATTTCTATTACCTTACCTATGTTAGATTTAATTTTTATAATTTTATTTAATGCGCAAATTGGGAAATCGGGCTGCTTCAGTAATTCATATATGGAAACAATATCATCTTTTGTTTCTGACATTTTAACAATATTTGATATTTCAAAAAATAACGGGTTTTTGTAATCATATTTCGATAAAAGCAAGACAAGTTTGCCTTGCGCACGACTGAGAGCTACATTAATCAATTTTCGCGCCTCATCTCCATTAAGGAAATTATTTGAAGCTTGAACTGGATCAAAAATAACAATAGGTGCTTCGCTTCCTTGGGCACGATGAACTGTACTAACTTTGATTTTTTTCAAACCAGCATTAAATAGCATAGATTTTAAAAGTGCTCGTTGTGCTCGAAATGGTGTTAACACAATAACTTGTTGCTCAGTAATGCTACTTTGTTCGATTCCTTTCCTTAACAGATTGATAATGGTTTCAGCAGACTCAAACCGTATAGGTCCCTTATATTTTTCAGACCAAATCCCGTCTTTCTCAATATTTTTAATTAAAATGTGAGGTTCGTCATTTTTATTTTCAAGATGAATAGTCCTCTCATTTATCCATTTAGTATTATTAATACAATCTTTTGCAACAATGAGGTTTCCCCCATAAAAAACATGACTAACAAGTTCACAAATAGTTTCTGACATACGAGATTGCTCATTGAGCGAACAGACATTATTTGCGTTTAACTTCATAAATGTGAATGGAGATTTTCCAAGCCACTCTTTGGCTTCTTTTCGTTCACTTTTTACAATAGGGGAAAGTTGTTTAGGATCGCCAGCATAAAGCCTTTTTCTACCCAAAGGTACGAGTGCTAAAGCGTGAGCTAATCCAACTTGGCTGGCTTCATCAAATATGACCAAGTCATATTTTGACATTTTTAGATTTTCAAGATCGAATATAGCTCTGGTTGTCGTCATAGCTACAAGCCGAGCCTTTGTTAAGATAAGTTTTGTTTGACTTCTAACTTCATGGCGAAGTGAATCAATTAATTTTTTCCATTCATTGTAAGCATGAATATTAGAAGGATCTGGACGTTCTGACTCAGCTTTAGTTAGTGCTTTAATTAGTGATGGATCTATAACTGGAAGTAGATGTTCTCGACCTACATAGTTAGAGGATATAAAACGGCTTCCAATACGATATATTTGATTTCTTAAATCTTGTCTTTTACAGTCGGCTAGTGCTTTATCTACAGCTAATATAGCTTGATCTACTGCATGATTGGTAGTCGAAAGAAGTAGGATTCTTGAATTCGGTCTTGTTACAGCGTTTTCTATATCTACAAGTTACTTATATAAATAATTCGGCATGGTTTACATAGCCAATAACATCATCTTCCGTGACTGTTGCAATGGCGGCCCTTATGGTTGCACAAAGTGTTTCCGCCGTCCGCGGCTTAGAATTCCGAATGTGGTGCTTGATCTTAGAAAATGCCTCCTCAATTGGGTTAAGCTCGGGCGAATAGGGCGGCAGATAAACAAACGGCACCTTGTGCTCCTCCAAGAAACGCACAACGGCCTTGGCGCAATGCACGGGGTGGTTGTCCATGATCAGCACCCTGCCGCCGGTCAAGAGTGCCAAGACGAACATCTCCCAATAGGCGACGAAGCGCTTCGCCGTCAGCGCGCCAGAGTACAGGTGGGCCGCCTCGACCCCGTTCTCGGTGAGCACCGCCGCCGTGCTGATGGTTTCGCCGGGCGCGGTGGGGTTTTCGTCGTGGGCGCGCTCGCCCTTGCGGGAGCGCCCATGGGCCAGGTTTAGGTTCAGGCAGCTACCCGTCTCGTCCAAGTAGACGCGGTCCTCGGGCCTGACGCCGTCTAGCTGGCAAGCATAGCTGGCCCTGATGTCATCGGCCCCTTCGCCGTCCCGCTTGGGGTCGTGAAAGGTCTTTTTTTTATAGGTGTAGCCCAAGTGCTTCAGCGTGTTGTGCATCGTGGTCACGCCAACACGCACCCCGTAGGCTTGTTGGTAACGCTCGCAATATTGCTCAAGGGTCGCGTCCACATCCTCCTGGACGAGGATTTGCAGGTACAACTCGCCTTCGGGCGAAACCGCGTGGGCATGGACGGCCTTGGACGCGCGGGGCTCAATGCCGCCGGTTTCGTCGTACAATTTTTTCAGCAGGTGGACGGTGTTCGGGCTGACCCGGAAAACCCGTGCGGTTTGGCGGACCGAATGGGTCAGGGCGTGGTTCAAAATCCGCTGCCGCAAGTCTTTGGATAGCGCGTTCATCACAGTCTCCCAAGTGTGTCGAGTTGACGGATCAATGATATACCGAAAATGACGCTACGCAGTATGACTCCGGCGCATCCACATGTCATATTGACGAATAAATTGGCATTCTCTGGCTTTTGCACGAGGATGAACAATGGCAATAACAGAACGTTGGAAACAACATGTTAATCAACATGGAAAAATTACCAGGTTTCCGGGGAAATCAACATTGATTTTTTTCCACCCCGGAGTTGTGCAACCATCCGGTGTTTTTGCCGGAGTAACCTGGGGTGTTAGGTATGGAATTCATAGCCGAAATCAGA
>CAIOOA010000150.1 GCA_903859815.1 uncultured Methylococcaceae bacterium
CAAACCCGCCATTAACACTGGTGGAAGCCGATATTTGGGCAGGGGCATCCCGGTCACATCCTTGAACATACACATCAATTCATCGACACTGGCATAAGCCGTGCTGATAATGTAATTCTGACCGGATCGCCCTTTTTGCATCGCCAACAGATGGCCCTGAACGATGTCATGGGTGGACACGAATTCAAAGCCTCCGGGGATGTAAGCTCGCAGTTTGCCGTGGGCAAAATCGATCAACACCTGACCCATGCGCGACGGCACATAATCATTTGGGCCGATGATGGCGCAAGAAGTGGCGACCACAACATTCAGACCCGCAGCATGAGCCCTCAGCATTTCGTGCACAGTCAGATGTTTGGTGAAACCATAAGGCAGTTGACGCTCGAATGGGTAGAATGAAATGTCCTCATGGCTAGGCTTGTCGCCATCATACCCTATTGCGCTCAGTGAACCGGACACCACCACCTTTTCCACGCCATGACGCAGCGCCGACTCCAACAAGTAGCGAGTGCCAAGCACATTGGTCTCGAAAATTTTACGCCTATGCGCGGGATCACCATCTATCGTGGAAACGAATGCAGCGCAGTGGTAAACATGGCTGCACCCTTTGACCGCTTCTTCCACCGAGGCTTCGTCGCATAAATCCGCCGTGACCCGTTCCACCTCAAGCCCATCCAACGAGCTATGGTCATGCCCTGCCCTCACCAACACCCGAACTGGCTCACCCTCTTCCAGCAAGCGGCGGACTAAATTGGCACCGAGATGGCCTGTTGCGCCAGTCACCAGAGTTTTTCGACCATTCATCATGACAACCCCAAAAGATAGGAGAAACGGGCATCGGAAATGAACAAGGATGGGAACATGACAGAATTGTATTGTGGGTGGGGCATGCAGTCGAATGGGGTAGTGATTTAATCGGCTGATTTTAACATGAAGTGGTTGATTGCTGAAAACAAGTGTTTTACCTTCAGCAATTCTCGACACAAAAAGTTTAAGGTGGGAACGATCAAAACATTGGGGAAATCTCCCCAAGGAGTGCGTGGCGGCTTCATGCCCGATAGTTTATCACCTATTCCGGTAATACGCGGCAAGCCTCACGGATTTTTCGGAAGGGCGGATATAGGAACTTGATCCACCACATGTAGACAACCGACCTTCTACATACGGCGGAACCCGTCCATGGTTCCGCCTTACCGCGTTACGGTGTGGACGAATAAATCATTCACCAAAATTTGGCTGTAGGGAGTGAGTGTTTATATAATGAAGCTCATGAAAATCGATTTTGACCCCAAGAAACATTCCGCCAATTTAATGAATCCTACTCGGCGGTTAGGTTTTGACCGGGCAATTGATTTCGATTGGGCCACCGCAACAATAGTGGAAGATGAACGGCAAGTTTACCCCGAACGACGTTTTGTGGCGGTGGGTTACCTCGATGAGCGGTTGCACGTACTGTGCTTTACCCCCATTGCTGGCGGAATTCGGGTGATTAGCTTCCGCAAAGCCAATTCAAGAGAGGCTAGAAAACATGGCAAATCGATTACCCTTAACTAATGAGGACGGCGAGGTTCGCGAATTGGAAGCGGAAGATTTCAAAAACTTTCGCCATGCCGCCGAGGTATTGCCTGAAATTATGGGTGAAGCGCTTGCCGCTGAAATGCTAAAACCGAAACAAGCAAAATCGGCCAAAGTGAGCCAACCTACTAATTTCACGGACATCCCGCTTGACCCTGATGTGCTTGAAGCCTTCATATCCACGGGTGTAGGTTGGCAGAAACGCATTAACGCTGCTTTGCGGGAGTGGTTGCAATCTCATGGCGCTTAGTGATCTGTTGGAAAATATCCCTAATACTTTGATCGTTCCCAAGCTCCACACGCTCGTCGTTTTACACAAATGCAACCCCATAGGATACAGGTATTTGATCCGCCAATTGGGATGGCAACACGGCTGAGTCCGCACGATAACCGAACCCATCATACGATGGAACCCGTACATGGTTCCGCCTTACGGACTTCCACATTATTTCGTACTTTGGTGTATGCCGGTCGCCATGCACAAACATAAGCGACGGGGTTACAAACTCCGTCGCGCTTCGTTTTAGTTGAGAGCATATTGATGATGAAAAACCAATTTTGAGTTTTTACGGTGGACGGATTACCATCGACCCATCTATCTGTAACGGCAAACCCACTATTCGGGGCAAGCGCATCACCGTGCATACTATTTTAGAGTTTCTCGGTGCCGGTGACGCCGAAGCCGATATTCTTGAGCAATATCCAAGCCTTGAACCCGAAGATATCAGGGCTTGCCAACGGTTTGCCGCCGAGTTAATGAATCGCCGCTATCTTAAGTTAGAATGGTGTCTTGCAGCGTTAAACCATCCCATCCGCCGAGAAACCCAACCAGACGGGCGTATTCGGCATTGGGTCTTTGTGCCAGAACTTGGCAAATACCTCCGCGTTGTCACCTTGTCCGATGGCATTACTCTGCACAACGCCTTTCCTGATAGGAGATTTAAACCATGAAATTGAGCTATGATGCCGAGACCGATTCCTTGTATATCCATCTTTCCGAGACTCCATCAGTCGATTCCGATGAAGTGACTGAAGGAATTGTCTTGGATTTTTCAGCCAACGGCACTTTGGTTGGTATCGATGTTCAACATGCGAGCCAAAAGGCCGACATTCAATCCGTTGTGCTATCCAATCTTCCTCTGCATGAGTTAAAAGCGGCCTAGACTGGCGAGATAATGTTAATTATGAACAAACCCAAAATCCTCCTCACTCGTCGCTGGCCGGAAGCCGCCGAAGTCCGTTTAAAGGAATTGTTCGATGTTTGCTTGAACCTTGATGACCAGCCCTTATCGACAGGGCAATTGCAAGAGGCTTTGGGTCAGTACGATGCCGTGCTGCCCACTGTGACCGATGCGTTTACCGCCGAGGTGTTCAATGCCGAACCCTTGCGCACGAAAATTCTGGCGAATTTTGGTGTGGGCTATAACCACATCGACTTGGAGGCTGCAAAAGCGCGAGGCATCACGGTGACCAATACGCCGGATGTGTTGACCGATTGTACGGCGGACATTGCTTTTGGTTTGTTGCTGGCAGTTGCCCGCCGCATCGGCGAAGGCGAGCGTATCGTCCGCGCCGGGCAGTGGAAAGGCTGGCGGCCTAATCAGATGCTAGGAAGCAAAGTCACTGGTAAGACTTTAGGCATCATTGGGTTTGGTCGGATCGGTCAGGCCATGGCAAAGAGAGCGCATTTTGGATTTGATATGCCAGTGATCTATTACACTCCGCATCCGCCCTCCCCTGCCCTGTGTGCTCAGTTTGGGGCAAGCCCTAGGGACTCCATCGAAGCCGTATTGCAAGAAGCTGATTTTGTCTCATTGCATTGCCCCGGCAGCAAAGCCAACCGTCATTTGATTAATGCCGAACGCTTGGCCTTGATGAAACCTAGCGCTTATCTGATTAACACGGCGCGAGGCGATGTGGTGGAAAGTGAAGCTTTGGTCCAAGCTTTGAAAAACCAAACCATTGCCGGTGCGGGTTTGGATGTTTATGAAGGGGAGCCGAACCTACACCCTGACTTTCTTGAACTGAATAATGCTGTGTTAGTTCCGCATTTTGGCAGTGCCACGACAGAAACCCGCATTGCCATGGCAATGCGGGTGATTGATAACTTGATCGCTTTTTTTAATGGTGAAGAACCCGGCGATAAGGTAATTTAACCCTAAGGGCAGGGATTTTAGATCAAGATGAAATCACAGTCTTATACCGAACTGCTCGCACGAATCCGCCCCTTGTTCAAAGCCAAAATGCGGGATGAAAAGCTGCCCGATGATTTGGAGGATTCATTATGTCGGGTTTATTTGCCTTTAGCCGACTGGGTTCATCAACAAAAAACCGTAGGCAACCCTTTGCTGCTAGGCGTGAATGGCGCTCAAGGCTCAGGCAAATCCACGCTTTGCTCGTTTCTGCAAATGATATTGTCCGAGGCATATTCTTATAAAGTGTTTGGGTTTTCAATTGACGACCTTTACCTGACTCATGCCGAACGCCAGCGCTTGGGGAGTGAAATTCATCCGTTGTTGGTGACCCGTGGCGTACCGGGAACGCATGACGTTGAGTTGGGCTTGCAGATCATTCAAGCATTGCTTGAACCCGGCAGTGGCCCGGTCGCCATTCCAGCCTTTGACAAGGCAAGGGATGACCGTCGCCCACCATCGGAATGGGCCATAGTGCAAGGTCCGGTTGACATTGTGATCTTCGAGGGTTGGTGCGTGGGGGCAACCCCGCAAACCGAGGCGGAACTGGTTGAGCCGGTCAATGATTTGGAACGAGACGAAGACCCCGAAGGAATCTGGCGAACTTTTGTGAACCGACAATTGCAAGGCCCGTATGCAGCATTGTTTAGCCATATCGATCGGCTCATCATGCTCAAAGTGCCGAGCATGGAGTGCGTTTTCCAATGGCGCAGTTTGCAAGAGCAAAAATTGGCCGAGAAAACAGCATTCACCGGCGACAATAGCCGTATCATGAATGCAGAATCATTGAAGCGATTTATAATGCACTATGAAAGGATCACTCGACATACCTTGGCGGAAATGCCTAGCCGTGCCGACCTGACCTTGACCCTAGACCATAACCATCAATACCACACTAAACTTCATCCATGACCATCCATTCATTCCACCCCCCCGTAAGAACCCTGATGGGCCCCGGCCCTTCCGATGTCCATCCGCGCATTCTAGGTGCCTTGGCCCGACCCACCATTGGCCATCTCGACCCCTTGTTCGTGGGCATGATGGACGAGATGAAGACTCTGTTGCAATATGCCTTCAAAACCAAGAACGAGTTGACGCTGTCGGTGTCCGCGCCGGGTTCCGCCGGCATGGAAACCGCTTTCGTCAATTTGGTCGAACCGGGCGACACGGTGATTGTGTGCCAAAACGGCGTGTTTGGCGGACGCATGAAGGAAAATGTCGAGCGCTGCGGAGCAACGCCGGTCATGGTGCAAGACGATTGGGGCATGCCGGTGGACCCGCAAAAGGTTGAAGACGCACTCAAAGCCAACCCAGCCGCCAAGCTGGTCGCCTTCGTTCATGCCGAAACCTCCACTGGCGCACAGTCCGACGCCAAAACCATCAGCCACCTCGCCCATGCCCATGGCGCCTTGGTCATTGCCGATGCTGTCACATCCTTGGGTGGCTCTGAATTGGAAGTGGATGGATGGGGGATTGATGCCATTTACTCAGGCTCGCAAAAATGCTTGTCTTGCACCCCTGGCCTGTCGCCCGTCAGTTTCAGCGAACATGCAGTGGAGCGAATCAAAAGCCGCAAGACCAAAGTGCAGAGTTGGTTCCTAGACCTTAATCTGGTGATGAGCTATTGGGGTGGCGGAACCAAACGCGCCTATCACCATACGGCCCCTATCAATGCCTTGTATGGTTTGCACGAAGCGCTGGTCATCCTGCAAGAAGAAGGTTTGGAAAATTCGTGGAAGCGACACTACAATCTGCATCTCGCCTTGAAGGCCGGGTTTGAAGCGATGGGATTGGCCCTTATCGTCCCGGAAGCCGCCCGCCTGCCCCAACTCAACACGATTGCCATTCCTGAAGGGGTTGATGAGGCGCTGGTCCGTTCAATCTTACTCAATCGCTACAACTTGGAAATTGGGGCCGGTTTAGGCGCGCTGGCAGGCAAGGTCTGGCGTGTGGGTTTGATGGGGCATAGTGCGACCCCTAAAAACGTTTTATTCTGCCTTGCCGCTATGGAAGCGGTGCTGACCGAATTGAATGCACCCATCCAATGCGGAGTCGCTGTTCAAGCCGCCCAGAAGATCATTGTCGAGAAGGGCTACTGATTGTGGGCAGTATTTTCAAGTATGCGCCTAACCCGAGCAAAGCCTCCGATATTTCTATACCCAAAAAATCACGAAATCGAACAAAATCCCTTGGAAATATGCTATTGTGAACCTGTTCGTAACTTGCGAATGCGCATTGCTTTTTCGAGGATGTGAAATTTCACTTTTTTGCACAGATTTAAGCCCTTGGAATCCATGGGATAAATTTGTTTCATTCTGAGGGTATTCTAAATGGGCATCAAATTATACGTCGGCAACCTCTCCTATGGCGTTGGCGACGGGGATCTGGAAAAGCTTTTTACCACCTACGGCAGCGTCAGTTCCGCACAGGTTATTAAAGACCGCGACAATGGCCGATCAAAAGGCTTCGGTTTCGTGGAAATGGGAACCAGCCAAGAAGGTCAAGCGGCCATAACGGCTTTAAATGGCAAAAACATTGATGGCCGTCCACTGGTGGTCAATGAAGCGCGTCCAAAAGAGGAAACCCGTGGCGGTAAGGGCGGGTTTGGTGGCGGCGGGCGTGATCGCGATGGCGGTGGCGGACGTGATCGTGGCGGTTTTGGCGGCGCAGGACGCAGATAAGTCGTCACGTTGGACGGTGTCTGCGCCTAGTCGCCTGAGTGGAAGCCGCTCTGTCTGTCGTTTTTACAGTGCAAAAGCCATTTAGACTATGCTCCGCATCAACCATTCGCTGAGAAGCCATCCCATGGCTTTTAAGTTTTTGCTTTAAAATCAATGCAAAGCGGTTCCGACGAAACCTTTCCAACAGCGGACAAAGGTTTTGTCGGATGCCGGAACCAAGGACGGTTCATGTCCCGCCCAAAACTGTGATTCCCGTTAATCGCTCGGTGATGGAATCTGCAACCTTAAACCCTTCGCATAGGATGAATCCATGGCCCAGCCAAATTATCAAGACGAGAAGCGACAAAAAGAATTGGCAAAGAAAAAGAAGAAAGAGGAAAAGCTCCAACGCAAATCGGCAGGGAAGGATGATTTGCCAGAAGGGGATGAAGCTCAGGCTGAATTGGGTGAAACGCCCGACAGCGAACCTTCTGAGATCGTTGGCACGGACCACCCATCAGAGCAGCCTTAGCAAGGTTTAATCCGCCCACCCAAACGGGGGCGGGCGAATCCAACTTTTATGCTTTAAGCCGAGAATGAAGAACCACAACCGCAGGTCGTGGAGGCATTGGGGTTGCGAATCACAAACTGGGCACCCGAGGCGTCTTCACGGTAGTCGATTTCAGCTCCGCTCAGATATTGGATGCTCATGGAATCGATCAGCACCTTAACCCCGTTCTTTTCAATTTGTGTATCGTCTTCATTGACACTTTCATCAAAGGTGAAACCGTATTGGAACCCGGAACACCCTCCGCCTTGAACGTAGACACGGAGCATCAGTTCTTCGTTGCCTTCTTCGGCAATCAGTTCCCCGACCTTGGTCGCGGCGCTGTCAGTGAAAATAATAGCTTCTTGTGTCGTACTCATTGTTGACATCCAGTAAAATAAAAAAAGATTTAAGCCAAGCTTAATACAAATAGATTATGTTGGTAATAAGTGTTCAGGTCAAGAAATCTGATCAATCCCTGCCAAGAACACCCCAAATTTTACAAAGCTCAGCCATTCGTCTTAGGGATTTTGCTTGGTCTTTTTGAGGAGAATTACCATGTGGAAAAAAGCGGTCTTAGCCATCATTATACTTGCAACATGCCAGCCTTGTTGGGCATTTTATTGCGGACAGAGGTTGGTGAAAGAAGGTGACTACAAGCTTCAAGTGCTTGAAAAATGCGGGCAGCCCGATTATAGCGAAAGCCGCGTGGAGTATCGCAGCACCGTGATGCGCGGATCAGGCATTCAGCAACCGGGATTGGATTTCATCAACCAAGTGCCTGTGCAGATTGAGGAATGGACCTACGATTTTGGCCGTCACCGGTTCATGCAGTTTCTACATTTCGAAAATGGCCGTCTAATCTGGGTGAACAATCTTGGCTATGGGACGGCTTATGGGTCCGAATGAACCTTTCAAATCAAGTTTTGACGCTTCAACCCTAGGCCGCTGCGTAACATCAGTCACTTCAAACTTCCCTAGTGTTCAGGCGGATCGCTCCGAATCACCCCTTTTCGGTTTCTTAAATTGAAAATGTGAATGCACCGCTTGCAACCAATTTTAACTGTAATTCTCGTCAATACGCTAGGAAAAAAAGCTAATTTGATACCTAACCGCGCTCAGATTTAATCGTCAGGGACTTGAGTTTGTCTATGACTTCATCGGTAAGCAGGGTGCGATCAAACCTCCAAGTCCAATTCCCGTCTTTTTTGCTGGGGGTGTTCATCCTTGCTTGGGCTGGCAAGCCCAGAATGTCTTGCAATGGCACAATAGCCATCTTGGCTACAGATAAAAATGCAAGGTCAATGAGATCCCAATGAATGGATTTCGGTTCTTTGCTGTTGATATATTTCAACACCTTTGCCTTTTCAATATCCTCCAAGGATTGGAACCAACCTTGCGTGGTGTCGTTATCATGGGTTCCCGTATATACGACGCAATTTTCAGTATAGTTGGGTGGGAGGTAAGGGTTTTCTTCATCCGTGGAAAAGGCAAATTGCAATATTTTCATGCCTGGCAGGTTAAAATTATCCCGCAACTGTTCCACTTCAGGAGTTATCACACCTAAATCTTCGGCAATGATAGGCAAATACCCAAAACGTTCATACAGTCTGTCGAATAATGCCTTGCCCGGTGCTGTAATCCATTCTCCATTGATTGCAGTTTCCTCTCCAAACTTGACCGACCAGTATGCCTCAAACCCACGGAAATGATCAATCCGCACGGCATCTACATAACCTAGAAGGACAATGAATCGCTGTATCCACCATTCAAAATTATCCTGCTTAAGTTTTTCCCAATTATAAATGGGGTTACCCCATAATTGCCCAGTGGCACTGAAATAATCGGGGGGCACTCCGGCAACGGAGTAAAGAATGCCATTTTCTTTGTTAATCTCAAAATACTCAGGCTTTGCCCAAACTTCGGCACTATCATGGGCAACATAAATTGGCAAGTCGCCTATGATGCTAATATTCCTCTGATTGGCGTATTTCCTGAGTGCGCCTATCTGCTGCTGAAATTCAAACTGCAAAAAACGATGGAAATCCATCATCGTGGCATACTTTGTCTTGGCCTTTTTCAATGCATCGCGTTTGCGCTTGACAAGTGAAAGATTCCATTTTGTCCAAGGCTTGCCGTGATAATGTTCCTTCAGTGACATGAATAGGGTGAAATCTTCCAGCCACTGCGCATTGGATGCACAAAACTGATCATAGGCAGATTTTTGTTCGGGAGTCGCTTGACTGCGAAAAGCTCGCCACGCTTTTTTAAGTAGTGGAAACTTTTCATTAATCACCCGTCCATAATCTATCTTACTCGGATATGGCAGCAAAGCATTGAGGTCGTCATCACTAAGCAAGGCTTTGTCCCTAAGCACTTCCAAACTAATCAACAAAGGGTTTCCTGCCATGGCCGAAAAGCACATATAGGGGGAATCACCATACCCCGTTGGCCCGAGCGGAAGCACTTGCCATAACCTTTGTCCGCAGGCAGAAAGAAAATCTACGAAAGAGTATGCTTCTGGCCCTAAATCTCCAATTCCAAAACGGCTTGGTAGGGAGGTTGGATGCAACAAAATTCCGCTGGATCGAGAGAATGGCATAGTGAATACGACGAAGTGAGGTTTTTAGTCAATGTTTATAATATCCACATCACATAATAGATGCGAAGGTGAAGTAAAGAAAAATATTTAAGGATGGATTGGTCGAATGTCAATGCAGTTGTTGCGGTATTGATCCATTATAACATTGGATAAGGCAAATCCCCAGACAATTCAACAAAGGCCAGTCGAATCATAAGCAAGCTAGTCACCTTAGCAGCTTTCCGTTAAGGAAAAGCAGGCGCGGATATTATCCGCGCCGCTAAAAAACACGGTTGCTTAACGTGCAAAATGCAACTGTTGGCCTAGAGCCTCGGGAGTCACCAGAACCACACCCCCGGCACTCACATGGAAACGCTTGGCATCCTCTTCTAAATTTTCCCCTATTATCGTATTTGGTTCAATGATGCATCCCTTATCAAGGATCGCTTTGGTGATCCGGCAGTGGCGTCCGATGTTCACATCAGGCAGAATGACTGAATCCGTCACCTTGCTGAATGAATTTACCCTGACATTGGAAAACAGCAAGGAGCGTTTGATTTCAGAACCCGAAATGATGCATCCGCCGGAAACCATCGAATCCACGGCGTAGCCTCGCCTGTCTTCATCGTCAAAGACAAACTTTGCCGGTGGAGTCTGTGCTTGGTAGGTCCAAATCGGCCAGTTGGTGTCGTAAAGATTGAGCTCCGGGTTGACGTTGATGAGTTCCATGTTTGCCGACCAGTAACTGTCAACTTCGCCCACGTCCCTCCAGTAAGATTGGGCACCGCTTTGCACATCACGGAAAGGATAGGCGAAAATTCGGTAGTTTTCGATGACCCTTGGTATGATGTCTTTGCCAAAGTCTCGGCTGGAACCTGGCATGTCGGCATCCCTGATGAGTTGCTCAAACAGGAATTTTGTGTTGAATATATAAATACCCATGGATGCCAGAGCTTTGTCCGGTTGGCCGGGCATGGGTGGGGGATTGGACGGCTTTTCGACAAATTCACGGATGCGTTTGTCGTTATCGACCCCCATCACACCGAAAGCCTTGGCTTCTTCAAGCGGGACTTCCATGCAACCAATGGTCAAATCGGCCTGTTTTTCAGCATGGTCGGCCAACATTAGGCCGTAATCCATTTTGTAAATGTGGTCGCCAGCCAAGATTAGCACATATTCCGAGCCTCGTTGCCGTAGAATATCTAGGTTTTGGTAAACGGCATCGGCGGTGCCGGCATACCAAGCATCTTCAGCCACTCGCTGCTGGGCTGGGATGATATCGACAAACTCGCCTAACTCGGCACGTAAAAACCCCCAGCCTTGTTGGATGTGGCGGATGAGCGAATCGGCCTTATACTGAGTCAACACGCCAACGCGGCGGATGCCAGAATTGAGGCAGTTGGACAACGGAAAGTCGATGATTCGGAACTTGCCTCCGAAAGGCACCGCCGGTTTGGCGCGCCATTCAGTGAGATTTTGAAGCCGCGAACCTCGCCCTCCAGCGAGAATTAGTGCCAGCGTATTCCGAGTCAATACGCTAACAAAACGGGAATGATGTGATTCTGACACGAACAATCTCCTGATGTGATTATTATAGGACATACAAGCGGGGCACAAATTTGTTAACATGTCCCCGGATTTTACCGGCGATGGCGACCGCCATTCTACTACCAGAGGTCAAACAAAGTGAACTCGAACGAAGAAACACAATTCGCAAGCACAAAACATTCGGGGCCAATTGGCCTGGACCCGGAACTCCAACGAATCGTCGAGGCCCGCCATCACGACCCTTTTGCCGTGCTAGGCAGACATCGTGAACAAGGCAAAGACATCATCCGGGTAATGCTGCCGTTGGCTGAAACAGTCAGGATTAGCGGTAACGGACCCGTGTTGGAACGGATAGCGGGGACAGACCTGTTCCAATATTCCGCCCAACCCAGCGACAAAATTGACGACCACTTCAGCGTGGACTGGATCGACAAATCTGGCAATAGCCATTCCAATGTCGACCCTTACACATTCCCTGCCCAGTTGAAGGATTTTGACATACATTTGTTCTGCGAGGGCAAGCATTGGCATGTCTACCGCTTCCTTGGCGCACATCCCCATACTGTCGACGGGGTTGACGGTGTTTTATTTTCCACTTGGGCACCCAATGCCGAGCGTGTCAGCGTGGTTGGCGACTTCAACGGCTGGGACGGTCGCAGCCATCCTCTGCGTGTCCGCGGCGGAAGCGGCGTCTGGGAATTATTCATACCGGGCGTAGCCGGCGGTTTGGTCTACAAATATGAAATTCGCAATCGCCAGCACGGGACTATCCATCTCAAAGTGGACCCTTATGCCCAACGCTTCGAGTTAAGACCGCAAACCGCATCCATCACCGTCCCCAAGGATGAATATGCGTGGACCGACCAAAAATGGATCGAAGGCCGGAAAAAAAGCGATTGGCTGCATGAACCACTTTCCATCTATGAAATCCATCCGGGTTCATGGCGGCTCGATGCCAACGGTGATTTCCTGAGTTATCGTGAGTTGGCCGTGCAACTGGTCGATTACGTCAAGGAACAGGGCTTCACCCATATCGAATTGATGCCCATCACCGAACACCCGCTGGATGCGTCTTGGGGTTATCAGACCACGGGCTATTTCGCCCCCACCGCCCGTTTTGGAGCGCCGGACGATTTCCGTTATTTCGTGGACTATTGCCATAGCCATGGCATCGGTGTGCTGCTGGACTGGGTGCCTGCCCATTTCCCCAAAGATGCCCACGGCTTGGCCCGTTTTGATGGCACGGCCTTGTACGAGCACGAAGACCCTAGGTTGGGCGAGCATCGCGACTGGGGAACCTTGATTTACAATTTTGGCCGCAATGAAGTCAAAAACTTTTTGATAGCCAGCGCGGTTTTCTGGCTTGAGGAGTTCCACATAGACGGTTTGCGAGTTGATGCCGTTGCGTCCATGCTCTACTTGGATTATTCCCGTAACCCCGGCGATTGGATTCCCAACAAGTATGGCGGCAATGAAAATTTGGAAGCCATTGCCTTCTTGCGCGAACTGAACACAGTAACCCATCAGTTGCATCCCGGCACAATGATCATGGCAGAGGAATCAACCGCGTGGCCGCAGGTGACCCGTCCGACTTGGACTGGCGGACTGGGCTTTACGATGAAGTGGAACATGGGTTGGATGCATGACACTTTGCAGTACATGAGCAAAGACCCCATCCACCGCCATTACCATCATGACCAACTGACCTTCGGCTTGCTTTATGCCTTCACCGAAAATTTCATCCTGCCCTTCTCCCATGACGAGGTAGTGCATGGCAAACAATCCTTGCTGGGCAAAATGCCGGGGGACGAATGGCGCAAATTTGCCAACCTGAGG
>CAIOOA010000151.1 GCA_903859815.1 uncultured Methylococcaceae bacterium
CAATTGAAGCGGATGACAGACAAACACCCCCAGTTGCTGAAATCGTTTGGCAAATCTTCCGACTGGATACGTCAAATGGGCAGTTTGGGCGGAGGCAATCACTTCATCGAACTGTGCTTGGATGAGTCCGACTGCATTTGGGTCATGCTGCATTCTGGCAGCCGGGGAGTGGGCAACGCCATCGGCAATTATTTTATCCAATTGGCGCGTAAGGACATGGAACGTTGGATGATCAATCTGCCTGACCGCGACTTGGCTTATTTTCCCGAAGGCACCGAACACTTCGACGATTATGCCGAAGCCGTGCAGTGGGCGCAGGATTATGCCTATGCCAACCGCCAAGCCATGCTGGATTTGATATTGGCGGCACTCACACGTCACTTACCGGCTTTTCAAGTCACCGCCGAGGCAGTGAATTGCCATCATAATTATGTCACTAAGGAAAACCACTATGGCGAGAATGTGTGGATTACCCGAAAGGGTGCCATAAGGGCAAGGCAGGGCGATTTGGGCATCATCCCCGGCAGCATGGGCGCGAAGAGTTTCATCGTGCGAGGCAAGGGCAATCCAGAGAGTTTTTGCTCTTGCTCGCACGGGGCTGGACGAAAAATGAGCCGCACCGCAGCCGAAAAAGCCTTCACTACTGCCGATTTGGCCCGTCAAACTGAAGGGGTCGTTTGCCGAAAGGACAAGGGCGTGATTGATGAAATTCCCGGTGCTTACAAAGACATTGACCAAGTGATGGCCAACCAAGAGGATTTGGTCGAGGTGGTGCATACACTGAAACAAGTCGTATGCGTAAAAGGGTGATGAAGCTTTCCCTCATCGTTGCCGCATCAGACAATCGGGTGATAGGCAAAGACAATCAAATGCCTTGGCATTTGTCAGCCGACCTGAAACGGTTTAAAGCCATCACCTGGGGCAAACCCATACTCATGGGGCGGAAGACCCATGAATCCATTGGTCGCCCATTGCCAGGGCGTAAGAACATCATCCTGACAACCGATCCCGATTACGGGTCCGCAGGCTGTGAGGTTGCCCATAGCCTGAAAGAAGCCATGGAGTTGGCGGGGGATGCTGATGAATTGATGGTTATCGGCGGGTCAAGCTTGTACGAAAGCTTCCTTCCAGATGCGGACCGGCTTTATCTGACGCTGATTGAGCGCGATTTCCAAGGAGATGCCTTCTTCCCGGAATTTTCGCTGGAGGATTGGCGAATTATCGAATGCCAAACCATTTCCGACGATCCGACGGTTGATTTCACCTATCGGTTTTTGGTGCTGGAACGGTAAATTCTGTGAATTTGTTTTATCAGTGAAGGTTCCCGCTTATTACTCCTTTGCGAAAACACTATGCGCCTCACCGCGAAAATCGGTCGGGATAGCCAAGCCTTTTTTCTGTGCTTTCTCAATGGCCGCTTGATGGTTCATGTCGGCGGGAAAAAACTTGACGGTTTTGCCTAATCGCTTAGCGCCTAACAGTTCATCCTTGGCAATCTCGCCCCCGCCAATGCCAACAATGGCACTGCTATTGGAAACAATCGCAGTGGATGTTGGGGAAAGTTTCTTTGAATCAGGCAATAGACCGCCCCAAGTCGAATCCGGTATGTAGAATACGAAGTCTACGCAAGGCGAAAGCTTGGCCTTTTCTTCCCTAGCCAAAGAGGAGACAATCCCGATGGTGAGAAAGCCTTTTTGTTTGGCGACTTCGTAGATAGCCCCAATACCGTCGGCTGTGGCGCCAGTATTCACAATCGTTTTTGTTGGGTCATAACTATCCAATACCTGACCTGCATGTTCCAACAAGGCCGAAGAATCTTCATAGCCCGCCCCGGAGTAGCCCGCGAAGGTTAAGATTTTCATTCCCTTGGCGTGGGCAAACGAGCGAATGTCCTGGGCGTTTGCTTCACGGATTGTGGGTTGTGAGTCGCAAGCGTAGACAGGCATGGGGTTGGCAATCCATAGGCTGATGAGCAAGCAAGGCAGGAATATCGCGGATATTTTGTTCATGCTGGTATTCAGGAGTATTTTCCTGAATTGTATGACAAAACCGAGTCGGTTTGTTAAATATACATGGAAAAGCGATTGTAAGCTCAGGTTTCTTGAAACCAAGAAGCTAGCGAAAGCGGTCCCTAAGTTCAAGCTTGGGAACCGCGCAGCTCAATACTGTCACCGAAAATGTGGGAAAGTTAACCAACCCGCATTAATCGTAATGCATTAACTCGTAGGCCAAGGCCGGCTGTTGGCCTGATGCCAACTCAGTGAGAAATTTCCAAAATATATTTATTGTGGCACATACCAATTGCAATCAATTTTGTAAGCCACCGCTTGGCCCACCAAGGCTGAAGTGTGAATGTTCACTTTAATCATGGCTGTGCGCAGCAATCTAGGCAATAGTTTGCCGCCGTTGTCAGAGCGGTAGATTAGATCGGCCCAGTGTTGTCGCCTCCAAATCAATTCTTTCGGGTCTTCATAATTGATTGCGCACAAATCGTTTTCGCCCAAAGCCTTCAAGCTGGCTTGCTCGGATTCACGGGCGACTTGGTGGAGGATTTTGACACATAGATCCGGTGTCCTAACTCTAAGATTGGAGCCTAGGCTATCGAATATTTCGTCAAGGCGGTCTTTGCTAATCATAGGTGGTTACACTTCATTTGTTAACTTTAGTCGTAATGCACAAGGTCATAAGGCAGTGTCGGGGTCTTACCGGCAGCCAAATCGGTGATGAATCGCCAAAATGCATTACCCGAAGGTGGACAACCAGGCAGGAAATAATCCACCTTCACTAATTCGTGGATGGGATGGACTTTATCTAATAGCAAAGGCAATTCTATATCACTGGGTATCTGAGGATTGTCTATGCCTTCCCCGGTCAGATAGGATTCTGCTAAACACTCTTCCAAGGGTATGAAATTTCGCAAAGCTGGCAATCCCCCGTTGATGGCACAAGCACCGACGGCTATCAACACCTTACAGGATTTGCGGAACTCACGCAGGGTGTGGACATTTTCGCTGTTGCAAACCCCGCCCTCAATGAGGCCAATATCAACGTATTCGCTGCAATGCTTAATGTCGGTGAGAGGCGAACGGTCAAATTCGACCAGATCGAAAAGATCAATGATGCGCTCGTCAATATCCAAAAAGGACATGTGACATCCGAAGCATCCGCCGAGGGAAGTTGTCGCTATTTTGAGCTTCTCAGCCATGAACTTTTTCCTCCAATACCTTTTCAGTAGCCACTGACACTTCAGCAATTTGCTTTTTGTCATAGATGCGTTGGCCGATAGGTACCTCGAAACCATGCCGCTTGATAATGATTGCTCCGACAGGGCAAACATTGGCAGCCTTGTCGGTAACTTCCAAGAGGCTGTCTTTGAGTAAACCACTGGGGGAATTGACTATCAGATGATTGCCAATGCCACGGCCGGAGATGGCAAAAACTTCCTTTCCATCCACTTCCCGACCGGCCCTCACACACATTTCGCAGAAAATGCAACGGTTGCGATCAAGTAATATGTCTGGATGCGAAGTATCCATTTCCCGTTTCGGATAAATCAATGGGAAGCGGTATTCCATCATACCCACAGAATAAGCGATTGCTTGGAGTTTACAATTACCGCTCTTCTCGCATCCTGGGCAAAGGTGGTTTCCTTCGACAAACAACATCTGCACGATGATTCGTCGGTTTTCATTCAACTCCTTGATGTTGTTTAAAACCTTTTGCCCTTCAGCCGCAGGGAATGTGCAGGCAGAGCAGTTACGTCCGTTAACCTTGACTTCGCACATTTTGCAATTTCCCTGCGGTTTTAATTCAGGGTCGTGACAAAGATGTGGAATATAAATGCCGGCGCGAATCGCCGCTTCCATAATGGTATCGCCATCTTTGAAATGGACTGGTTTGCCGTCTATTGTCAGTGTATTCTCGCTCATATTCCTTACTGCTCCAAATGTGCCCATGGATCGTCGCGCGCACTCATGCGTCTTGCGGTTTCTAAGGACTCGTCCAAATCAAAACCAGGTTCAAACACTACATCCTTGAAGCGATCCTTGTACGCTTGAGGGAAATGTGAAAGGCTGCCAAGAACTGGATTAGCGGCTGATTGCCCGAGACCGCAATGGCTTGCTGTTTTTATAAATTTTGCAAGACTGGAAAGCCCCACCAAATCCAAAGAAGTGGCGTGTCCATCGCAAATCTTGTCAACTTCATTTTTCAGCAGAGTCGTACCCACTCGACAAGGTGTGCAAAACCCACAGCTCTCATGGGCAAAGAAATGGGTGAAGTTGCGAACGATTTCCAAAACATCTCGTTTTTTGTTGAAAATCATAAAGGAGCCGCCTGTACCCAAGTCTTCAAACGCCAGTTTGCGATGATATTCCTTCCCTGAGATAATGCCCCCTGACGGACCACCCACTTGTACAGCAAGCGTATTCTCCGCCCCGCAATCCATGAGAATTTCGGCAATGCTTATGCCAAAATCGTATTCGTAAATACCGGGGCGCTCGCAGTCTCCGCTGATGCTGATGATCTTGCTACCCTTTGATTTATCAGTGCCTTGAGTGGCAAACCATGCGCCTCCATAAGCGGCTATGGCAGCAACAGCAGCAAATGTTTCCACGTTGTTGACAACGGTGGGTTGGTCGAGATAACCCCTATCAATCGGGTAAGGAGGGCGAACGCGTGGTACTCCACGTTTGCCTTCTAGTGATTCGATCAAAGCCGATTCTTCACCACAGACATAGGCGCCCGCGCCCATGTGGATTTCAATGTCAAAGTCAAAGCCATTTCTGCCGAGTATACTTTTTCCGAGAAAATTTTTAGCCCGACGATTTGCCAATATGGCCTCCAATTGAGGACGTAGGCGAAGGTATTCCCCGCGTAAATAGAGAAACCCTTGTTTCGCACCCACTATGCCGGCACAAACAGTCATGCCCTCAAATACTTGGTGAGCATAGCTATTTAAAAGAATACGGTCTTTGAATGTACCTGGCTCCCCTTCGTCGGCATTGCATACCACAAAACGCTCATTTTTATCGACTAATGACGAGCCGGAATAATCTTCTGGACCTTCCGCGCAAAATCTCCATTTCCACGCAGTTTCGAACCCAGCCCCTCCTCGACCCCGCAAACCAGAGCGGTTAATCTCCATGAATATCTCTTCAAATCCTTCGCGGACTAACTGTTTTAAAGCCTCGCCCTGATCAATCGGGCTTTGCAGCAGAAGTCCCGGACTTTGTATGTTATCCTCGACGTGGAAAAATTCCAAAGGCCAACTGGAGACAGGAACTTCACGTTCCACCAAGTCCACAATGCGGTCAATGCGCGATTCATTGAGTCGAGATAGCCAATGACCATTGACCAGACCAGCCGGCCCTTGGTCGCATAGTCCAGTGCAGGATGTAAAACCAAGACTGACTTTGCCATCGCTGCGCGTTTGACCGGGTTTCACCCCTAGCTTGGCAGACAGATAGTCCATCAATTCACGGCTGCCTTGAAACTGGTCGGTAATGGAGTCACTAAATAGAATGTGAAAACGTCCTTGCTGCTCCAAAGACAGCAAGCTATAAAATTGAACTACCCCTTCCACCTTGGTTCGAGCAAGCCCAAGTTCAGCAGCGACGATTTCCAACGCATTTTTTGGGACACAATGAAATTCATCCTGAACTTCCCGCAAAATTTGCAACAACCGTGTCTGTCTGATTTCATGCTTGCTCACAATAGCCAAGACTTTTTCCTGTTTACTTTCGGACCAAGTCATATAAAAACACCTTATTGGTTGACGATCGTTTGGATTATATCAGGATAAAGCTACTTCAGCTTTGACAAGGTATGGACAATTCGTTGGTGATGGCCTACGAGCTGGAAACTCTAAATTTCAAGCCTTGCCCTACACCGATGCCGCTTGTCCAAAGCGTTTACATTATCTAGCAAAAAACTCAATAATTGAATTGTTTAACCATGCCAACATCCAGTTGCACTAAATGGGAAATCCTCCCGCCCCTGAGTCTGTACGTCCATATCCCTTGGTGTGTGCGCAAGTGCCCTTATTGCGATTTCAACTCCCATGCGGCAAATGGCGACTTGCCCGAATCAGCCTACGTCTCTGCATTGTTAGCCGACTTGGAGCAGGATTTGCCTAGGGTTTCAGGACGAACCGTCGAAACGGTGTTTATCGGCGGGGGAACACCCAGCCTGTTCAGTCCACAAGCCATTTATGCTTTGTTAAAGGGCATCAAAGAGCGGATACCCATCGACTTTGGGGCTGAAATCACGCTAGAAGCCAATCCCGGCACAGCGGAGAGCAGCAAATTCAACGGATTCCATGATGCGGGCGTGAATCGCCTGTCGATGGGGGTGCAAAGTTTCAGTGACCTTCACTTGCAGGCTTTGGGGCGCATCCATGGCAGTGCAGAGGCTATTCGAGCGGTTGAAATCGCCAAGACAGCAGGATTCGACAACTTTAACTTGGATTTGATGTTTGGGCTACCGCAACAGACCGTCGAAGAGGCGCTGGACGATATACGACTAGCGGTGGAGCTTCAGCCCACCCATCTGTCGTTTTACCAATTGACACTGGAGCCAAACACTGTTTTTCACCGCTACCCGCCTACGCTACCCAATGATGACGCCATCTGGGAAATCCAGAAAGCCTGCCAAACGGTATTAGCCGATACGGGCTACCGACAATATGAAATTTCTGCTTATGCCAAAGAGGGCTTTCGTTGCCGACACAATCAAAACTACTGGCGATTCGGCGATTATTTGGGGATAGGCGCAGGTGCGCATGGGAAACTCACTGATGCTTCTGGTAATATTATCAGGCTATGGAAAACACGCCATCCTACTCGCTATTTGGAAACTGCGGGTACTTTGGCAAGTATCGGTGGCTGCGACGAAGTGAAAAAGGAAGAGTTGCCGCTGGAATTCATGATGAACCATCTTCGCCTCAGGGAAGGCTTTGCCGAATCTTTGTTCATCGAGCGAACCGGGTTGCCTGCCTGTGCGTTGGATCCCGCACTCACTCATTGTCTGGACAACGGTTTGTTGGAACGCCGCGACGGAGTGGTTCTCTGCACTGACCAAGGCTGGAATTTTTTGGATAATATTCTGAATCAATTTATTGCTGCTTAATGCCTCATGAACGATAACGCTGTCCGCGTGAACCTATCCCGTTTGATCCTGCTTAGCCAGTCCGCTGGTGGCTTGAAATTGCGCCATGCAAAAATTAGTGCTGCGCAGGGCGGCAATTATTTGTCCAGCTATAAAGGCAGGGGCATGGAATTTGACGAAACGAGGCTGTACACGCCCGGAGACGATACCCGCCATATCGATTGGAGAGTCACCGCCCGAACGGGTAAAACTCATACGAAACTGTTTCGGGAAGAGCGGGAAAGGCCAGTGTTCTTGTCCGTGGACGCACGAGCGCCTATGTTCTTCGCCACTCGTGGCGTCTTTAAATATGTGCAAGCCGCCCATTTAGCCGCGCTGACCGCATGGAGCGCTCAAAGCCACGGTGACCGAATTGGTGGGCAAGTATTCACCGAATCAGGCGGGGTTGAGTTGAAACCTGAACATGGGCGCAGGGCTGTTCTGCACCTGTTCCAAAAGCTGGTGGAGGCAGCCCCGTCCAGTGGAGAAAATGCCAATTCAGGTTTGGATCAGGCATTGGCCCGGTTAGTCCAACATGCCAGACCGGGAAGCTTGGTGTTTGTGTTCAGTGACTTTAGGGGGCTAGGCACTTCCGGTGAATTTAGCCTATTGCGCTTGCGGCGTCATTGTGACGTTACCCTCGTATTTTTGTACGACCCATTGGAAGGTCAATTGCCCATCAGTGGGCGTTACCGTTTTGCCCATGGTGACCGCGAACTGTCGCTGGATGCGTCTCCTGCCGCCGCCAGTGTCCATGCCAGTCGTTTTGCCCAACGTTTGGAATCCCTGACTCAAATTGCCCGACAAAACCGTATGCGTTTTATCCCTTGCCTGACGACCGACGACCCGCTGGCAGTGTTGCGGGAGAGCCTACGCATCAGCCATCCGACCCGTTGAACCATGGAACCCAATCTTCCCTTACGCGATATTCATCTTCCCGACCCGATTGGTTGGTGGCCACTTGCCCCTGGTTGGTGGTTGCTGTTAATTGGAATTCCGACCTTGCTGATATTTTCAATAGGGCTGTGGCGCTTTATTCGCCGGAAAACAGTGAAAAAGCTGGCTTTGGCCGAATTGGAGTCCATTGTCCAAAGCCAAACGGATGCGCGGGAAAAAGTGCAACAACTCGCCATTCTGATGCGCAGAATCTCCTTAAGCGTTTATCGACGTGAGGAAGTCGCCAGCTTGGTGGGCGAGCAGTGGCTGAGTTTTCTTGATGGCCTTATGGGCGACAAGCAATTTAGCGAAGGCGCGGGGCGTTTATTCATCGAAGCCCCATACCGTCGTGAAGCTCAAGCCGACATGGATGCGCTGTTTTCACTCTGTCGGCAGTTTATCAAATCCTTGCCAAGGGCGGGCAAATCATGGACGAAACCCACCCGTAAGCAAGCAAACCAATCTTCGACCGCTGAGGCAGAAGTAGGGAAGGACAAACTCGAAAATCGCTTGACGGAATCGCCAGAAATTCAGCAAGCATCCACAAAAGATTACAGCCGTTTTGCCAGGCCAAGCCCTAGCGAGGAAAAACAGCCATGATCGAATTTGCGTGGCCCTATGTGTTCCTCTGCCTTCCCTTGCCTTGGCTGGTTCGGAAGTTCATTCCGACGGTGGATGCCACTCGCCAAGCGGCATTGAAGGCACCTTTTTTAGAAGAGTTGCAAGACTTGCCTACGGCGCACCGGATTGCCGCCCCAACCCACAGCCTTCTTTGGCTGGCCGTCCTTGCATGGGTATTACTTGTGACAGCCTCGGCTCGACCCCAATGGTTGGGCGAACCCATCGAATTGGCGATGAGTGGGCGTGATTTAATGATGGCGGTGGATCTTTCCGGCAGCATGGAAACACCTGACTTTAAACTTAACGGGCGGGCTGTGGACCGCTTGACGGCTACCAAGGCTGTCGCCGGTCAATTTATCGACCGCCGGGTCGGGGATCGCATTGGCTTGATCCTGTTTGGCGACCGTGCCTATCTGCAAGCCCCGCTCACCTTTGACCGCAAGACTGTCCATACCCTGCTGGAAGAATCTGCCATTGGTTTGGCAGGTGAAAAAACCGCCATCGGCGATGCCATTGGTCTGGCGGTCAAACGTCTGCGCGACAACCCGGAAAACCAGCGCATCCTTATTTTGCTCAGCGACGGGGCCAACACGGCCGGCGAGGTTCAACCGCTACAGGCCGCCGAACTCGCCGTCAAGGAAAAGCTCAAAATTTACACGATTGGAGTCGGTGCGGACGAAATGGTCATCCGTGACTTCTTCGGCAGCCGAAGGGTCAACCCGTCACAAGATTTGGACGAGAAAACTATGACCGCAATCGCCGAAAAAACGGGCGGACGTTATTTTCGCGCCCGCGACACCGAGGAATTGAATAAAATTTATGAGATGCTCAATGAATTGGAACCGGTGGAAAAAGACAAGCGGTACTTCCGACCCCGTGCCGAACTATTCCCTTGGCCTTTGGGCGTGGCTTTGGTGCTGGCGGGCGGGCTGGTTTTGGTCAGGATTAAGGACTAGAAATCACTCACCCGACTATTAGGCTGTGCCATTGACTGTTAGTGAACAGCATCCAGATGCAGACAAATGGTACATTATGGATAGGGGTAGGTTGAATTGTATAATGGTTCACAGAATAACCTCCATTAGCTAGTGGATAACGATAAGACGATGATCAACAGCCGAGCCGCAATTTATCCGGGTACCTTTGACCCAATCACCAAAGGTCATCTTGACTTGGTTTTGCGGGCATCCCGCATCTTTGACCGGGTCATCGTGGCGGTCGCCGATAGCAAAGGCAAGACCCCTTTGTTTGACCTTGCCGAGCGCGTACAGTTAGCCGAGGAGGCGGTCAGCGACATTCCCGGCGTCGAGGTGGTAGGATTTACCAGCTTGTTGGTCGAATGCGCCCGGTCGAAAGGCGTGGGCGTCATTCTGCGTGGTTTGCGCGCCGTGTCGGATTTTGAGTTTGAATTTCAATTGGCCGGCATGAACCGACATTTGGACAATGAACTGGAAACCATGTTTCTAACCCCTTCGGAACAATACGCTTTCATCTCATCCTCCGTGATTAGGGAAATTGCCCGACTGGGCGGGGACATTTCTCCGTTTGTCACCGAAAGGGTCAATACGGCTCTCGTCCAAAAATATTCTACGCACCCTAGGTGATTTTATGGCTTTGATTATTTATGACGAGTGCATCAACTGCGATGTTTGTGAGCCTGAATGCCCGAACAAGGCCATTTCCCAAGGTGAGGCAATTTACGAAATCAACCCCAACTTATGCACCGAATGTGTGGGCCATTTCGACAAGCCACAATGCATGGAAGTCTGCCCGGTGGACTGTATTGAGAAAGACCCAGATCGGGTGGAAGACCACGATAGTTTATATTCAAAATATTTGAATTTAACCAAGGGGAAATAATGCCCGAAGCCACCCAGAAGCCCAGCCCGCATATCCTTGACGCAGAGAACGAACAATCGAAAGCCACTGTAACCTCCACGTCATCGCCTAGGCTCAAGCTCAGCTTACGTTTGATGCATGGGGAAGATATTGCCCTTGGACCCGGCAAAGCGGAATTATTAGCCACCATTGCCAAAACCGGCTCCATTTCGTCGGCAGGCAAAAGCATGGGCATGAGCTACCGCCGTGCCTGGATGTTGGTGGATGTGATGAATCGATGCTTTAAAAGCCCTTTGGTGGAGACGGCGAAAGGCGGCAGTCATGGTGGGGGCGCTTGGCTTACCCCATTCGGTGAAAAAATATTGGCTCAATACCAAATCATGGACACAGCCGCCAAGCAAGTGGCCAACGCCTATCTAGGATTGTTCGATCAGTTGATGGCTGGCAAGGATTCTTCGGAATAACTGATGTTACACTAGGATTGGAGCGTCAAAGCTTGCTTTGACAGGCTTAGGATTGGATCGTCAAAGCCTGTCCTGAGCGAAGTCGAAGGGCTTGCTTTGTAAGGCGAAGCGAGCTTCGCATTGCCAATCCCAATTCAAAGCAAGCTTTGACTTCCCGTCAGTCTAGCAAATAAACACCCAATACTCGGTAGACACTCGCTGTGACCCATACTCACCCCCCTCGTCCCCGCAACGCCATCGTGTACAATGTTGGTTTTGCCAACTCCCAAACCGTGAACCCAACCACTTCCTTGCCAATTTGTGTAAAGTTACTCCGCCAGCGCCATGAATCTGTGCTTAACGCCATGACGCCGGGGATACAGGCTCGCCGATTAGGGGAAAACTTGATTACCCTGCGCTTGACCGAAGCATTCTTGGAGAAGGCTGACATCAATCGGCTCAATCCCATGCATCCCGTTCAAATTGCTGTGATCGGACCCACTCAATCGGGTAAGAGTTCGCTGGTGAACATGATACTGGGTGAGGGTAGGGCACGGGTCAGCCCGTTAGCCGGTTACACCGTTCATCCACAAGGCTTTCCGCTAAACACAGGGCACTTGACGTGGGATTGGCTAGATGAATACTTTCGCGATTACCGCCGCTGCCGCATAGAGGAGTTGCCCGAAGGTCAGTACAATTTTTTCACCTTGGACGAACCCCTAGACCTTCCTGGTCATCGTTTGCCACCTTCGATTTTATGGGATACCCCTGATTTCGATTCGGTAGACGCGACAGGCTATCGTAACGCAGTGTTGCTCACGGCGGCATTGGCGGATGTCATTTTACTCGTAGTTAGTAAAGACAAATACGCCGACCAGTCCGTGTGGGACATGATGGAACTGCTGGAACCCTTAGGCCAACCGACCGTCGTCTGCCTGAACAAACTGAATGCGTTATCCCGTGACACACTGGTTCGGTCATTTCGTGAAAAATGGCGGGCAGCGAGACATGACGAGCCACCCCATCCGGTTGTTTTACCATGGTTTGATGATCCCCAAGCCGCTGTTGCCGGACATGAAAGCGCGGCACTCTTGGATAGCTTGTTGGCAGCCTGCGCCAAGGTGAACCGAAAACATGCAGAAAAACAGTCATTACGACTCGCCAAGGCACATTGGCAAGAATGGCTGGCACCCATCCGACAGGAATTGTTGGCGCGGTCGGAGTGGGAAAGCTCGTTGGACTCGGCGATTAAGGAAGCACTGAGCATCTATCGACGCGATTTCCTAGACCATCCGCACCATTACGAGACATTCCAGCGGGCTTTGGCTGAATTGTTGACCTTGCTGGAAATTCCAGGCTTTGCCGGTGGCATGGTGGCGGCTCGTAAACTCATTACCTGGCCGGTCCGGCAACTTGTCCGTATTGGCAAATCGATAGGCTCAAAGGACAACCTTGGTCAAGAAACAGCCGTTCTGAACCGAACTTTGGAGCATTTATTCATCCATTTGCAACAATCTTTACTGGATCGTGGTGGAATGGATGGGGCGATGACCGCGTATTGGCGAGAGTTAGGGGTTTTGCTCAAGGCTGAGAGCCGAAAGGGCGAGCCTGCTCGCGCTGCCGCCATTGCCCGTCATGTGCATGATTTTCAACCCGAAATAGAACGCACCGCCCACCAACTTCATGACAAGCTGCGCGAGCATCCTGCGGTACTCAACACCTTAAGAGCCACCCGGGTCACTGCCGACGCGGCCGCCTTGGGGCTGGCTTTGCACACGGGGGGCATTGGTGTACAAGATTTTATCATCGCCCCTGCGATTCTTTCCGTCACCAGCTTGTTGACCGAAGGCGCATTGGGTCATTTTCTGCTACGGGCGCAGGAAGAACTGAAGGAGCGCCAATACCGTGACACCAAAAAGCTGTTTGAGGAAGTATTAGGCCCAGTATTGAAAAACCTACCTGATAAAATGAATCAAAATGTACGATTTAATATTCCGATGGAAATGGTGGAGAGTGTTGAGGGGGTATTGTTTAGGGAAAAATGAAGCACTTGGCGAGCTGAATCGTGTCACTTGGAAGACGAAGACATCAAAGCCGCTTTGGAATTTGCTAGAGTTCGCAATCCGTACCTTACGGACTTAATCGACAAGCTCAAGCCGCTTTTCGATGCGGTCAACCCGGCTGGACAGCCGGTCTACTTTTTCCGTCAGCCCAAAGGTCGCCATTTGCGATTCGGCGAACTCGACGCGCAGGACGGCCACGCTGCGTTCGAGGTGGTTGAGCCGGGTAAGGATGTCTTCGAACTTTTGGTCATGCCTTGTTTGCGTGGCGCGAATGGCGCGGAGATGTTCTAAGACAAGGTTTTCAACGTTAGCGTCCGTCATGGCAGTTCCCCTTTGGTTGATGGTGAAGACTATCTTACATCCTTTCCCGATAGGACACAAAGTACCCGAAATCGTTTCGACCCTATGAACACAGGGTGGAGCGGAAGCTTTGAAACTCTGGAACAGTTATTCCGTGAATTTACACCGCAGAGATTGCAGATACTTCAAGCCCTGTTGAAAACAGGTGGGCTACATATCAGGGATTTGATTGTTCGTTCAGGTAGGGATTATGGCGAACTACAACAAGATTTAGCGGTACTTCTGTCGAACGATCTGGTCACAGAAGACGAAACGGGTCTGTTTTCTGTGCCTTGGGATGCGGTGAGATTAAATCTGACTTTGCTGCCTGAACAGGCTAAGGCGTCGTAAATAGTTTTGTAGGGTGTGTAATATGCACACCCTACGTGACTATTGTGCCTGAACAAACCTCGCAGCGTTTTATTCCACGATAACCAAATATCCGACACTTTCTCTGTCGCCCCATATATCGCAAACACCCTTTCCAGAAATGGAAATTTTTTTCTTTAGTGCATAAGCAGTTAAAATGGTCGCTTGCATAGCCTTTCCTCCAGGCGTGGCAGTGTCAATTGCCCAATGATCCCCTTGAGTGGAACAAGAGGGTTTTGATTGATGTGAGCCAGCAGAAAAGAAAAATGGGGAATCCGCCCCAGCCAATACATCGGTAACAAGCCCCATGCTATTTCCAGCTAGGGTATTTTCTGATGTAAATATGATAATTACAAACGCCAAAGCATTAAACGCACGCTTAAATTCTATCATCATAGTCACCTTTTTGTGTGTTAAAAAAAGCAATGTTACTAAAGCTATTGCGATTTGATAATTTATCGCAATATAGTCTGCAATACGGATGGTAACCATGCAGCGGGTGATGGTTGTAATAAAATGCTGTTGCGTGAATAATCATTGTTAAAAATAGTGGTACACCAATCAGTATATTTTTTCAAATTAGCCACCACTTCATAAGTGACATTGGGATTACTCATTCCCGCAAGATCATTTACATCATCGTAAAAAGCAACTCTTTTATTTCCCTTAATGTAATTCATTATCCATCCAGAAAATGATAGAGAACCATTCTGCAAATATCCTATATACTCTCTCTTTCCGTTGGCGTTTCGATATATGCTGTAATCGGCCTCTGCTGAAACCTTGCAAGACTGTTGAGTTGTTTCACAGTAATAGTTTGATCCAGACCACATATCCCACGTCCAATAACAACTTTGTACGGGATAGGCATAGACATAAACTCCAGTCCTCCTTGCCCATTCAACCTTAACAATGCCTGTTAGTGGTGATTGTGATATGGATAAATCCATGGAACCAGCATTAGGCGACACCACTGAAAAATCATTATTGACAGCCAATAATGCATCATTTAACTGTTGATCAGTTGATGAGGAATTTATTGTAAAGGTTTTGCTAATGGTGTATTCCCGGTTCAGTATTCTGTAAATATAATTGAGAATGACATCAGGTAAAGACGCATTTGCTGTGTCAATCGTAACAAGTAATCCTATTAGAATCGTCAATAATGCTTGTTTGCTTTTCATTTTATTGCCCTAACCAATAATTTTGTGATATGCCGAATGAAAAACTTTGTCACCAATATATTCAGGCTATTCATCCCTGCATAATAACTTAGGCAGTAAACAGGTTAATGAATCTCGCTGCTTTTTCTTGCCTAAAGCTTTAGGTTAGATTACAATCCATTAGCTTTGTTAAAACCACCAAGTTTTAAAATTTTTTTGTGGAGTGGGAGTGTGTGAAATGTCGGTACACGAAAACATTCGGTTCATTAGACGCGCTAAGGGCCTGACGCAAGAGGAGATGGCTGAAAAGTTGGACATGTCCGTGAACGGCTATGGAGACATTGAACGCGGTTTGTCGGATGTCAAACTGACCCGCTTGCAGCAAATTGCCGATTTGTTTGATGTGGAGCTACCTGACTTATTGGAAGAAGGTAATAATCATCTGAGCCTTGTGGCTACTTATAATACTGGCACTCAACACCAGCAAAATCACTGCATTATTAATCCCGGCCCACAAGAATATATTGAATTGAAAGCCGAACTGGATAAACAAAGGCTCATCTGTGCTTTCAAAGACAAGGAAATTGAACTGATAAAACAGGAAATCAATTATCTAAAAGAGATTAACCAACTGATTAAAAGCGGTGGGGGAGAGTTGTAAACCAACGAGGCAAAGCTCTGAATCCAACAAGCCAAGATCATGGAATAGAATCAAGTGGCTTTAACACCTAAAACAAAGTACCTAGGGCAATTGCATGAAGCCATTCAAATAGTCAAAAAAGAAAAAAGTACTGTCATTCCGATCAGGGATGTCGGAATCCATCGTCCAAGGACGGCAAACTCTCCCGACGGACAAGGGTTTGAGGCATCCCTGCAATCTGGATTCCGGCGATCCATGCCGGAATGACGAGGTACTAGCCCTCATGCGTGCGATTGCCCTGAAAACCCACCCGGTCGTGTAACCTCTTCCAACCATTCTAAATAAGCCAACGCCTCGGCTTGATTATCCCCACACATTTCTTCAGAAGGCTGAAGTCCCGCGCAACAAGACGGTCGCCTAGGGTCGGTGAAAATTGCACAACGCAAATCGTCTGTTAAATGTACGCAACGCACCCCGCTAGGCTTGCCATCAGGCATTCCCGGAATTGGTGTGGAAATGGACAACGCGATGCAACAGGCCCCGCAGCCGGGTCGGCAGTTCATGCCAAACTCCAAGTAAACGCTTCGGGCAAGCGACTTTTAATGAGGGCAACTACTTTGGTCAATTTAACCTCATCATAAGGCAAAGGCGGGAACCTTCCCCAAACCGGCGCTGGCCAGGCCGGGTCGTCACGGTAACGGACGACATGATGAACATGCAGTTGCGGCACTAGATTGCCAATCGCAGCAATATTCAGCTTGTCAGCCGCAAACGCTTCTGCCAAGCCACGAGCCAACAGGGATGATTCCTGTAACAACAAAATTTGATCCGCCTCGTTCAACTGATAAATTTCGTTTATGCCTTCCCGTTCCGGCACAAGGATCAACCACGGATAGCGGCTTTCATTCATCAGCAACAGCCTGCAAAGTCTGAAGCGGCCTATTTCCAAGCAGTCAAGTTGCAATTGTGGATGGAGCTCAAACATCAGTTTTTTCCTTCGGTGTTGTCAATGGGCGTGACTAAAAGTCTGTGGGGGTGTGTAGATAGCTGATTTATAAGTAATATTATGGTTTCGAGTCGATTCGGCTTCATCAAATCCCAACGCAAACCATAAACCTAGTTTTAGCCTCAGTAAATTTTTTTTTGCATTTCGATCAAATGTAGGAATTTTTGTTTCAGCCCTCGGTCATAGAATCGTGCTTGATGTGATTTTCAGCCGAATTCACATGAAAGTACAGTTAGAACTAACCATAACTAAGAGGTATTAATATGGCTGCAACAACAATTGGCACTGTAAGTGTTAAGGAAAAACCACTTTTAGACGTAAAGTGGCTTGCTTTTGCTTTCACCATTTACACCGTGTTCTATGCATGGGTCCGCTGGTATGAAGGTGTTTATGGCTGGTCCGCTGGCCTCGACTCTTTTGCACCGGAGTTTGAAACTTACTGGATGAACTTCCTGTACATTGAAATCGTACTGGAAATCGTCACCGCGTCCATCCTGTGGGGCTACATCTGGAAGACCCGCGACCGCAACCTGGCCGCTTTGGCCCCCCGCGAAGAACTGCGCCGCAACGTCACCCACCTGGTGTGGCTGTTTGCTTACGCATGGGCCATCTACTGGGGCGCTTCCTACTTCACCGAGCAGGACGGCACCTGGCATCAGACGATCGTGCGCGACACCGACTTCACCCCGTCGCACATCATCGAGTTCTACCTGAGCTACCCGATC
>CAIOOA010000152.1 GCA_903859815.1 uncultured Methylococcaceae bacterium
CCAGTGAGTTGGCGTAAACCCTGTTCGAGTTGCTTCAGGATAGGGACAGACATCCCTAGAAGCTCTGCAAATTGGGCTTCGGATAACCCGGTTTTAGCACGAATTTCTGTGATGGGGCAATAAACCACTCGGCCTAGTCCAGCCTGCATTTCTCGAACAGACTGCAACAGCTTTTCGCCTATCTCCTCACCCGTTATATATTCTTGGTCATTCATGGTCGATGGCCTCTTTGATAGCTATGAGTAAATGCGCGGGAATTGAACCACGCTCAGCTTTTGCATAAATTACCAGTAGCCATATTTGGCCCTTGGTGAGTCGATTGAAATAAATAATCCTACCCCGCATTATGCAACTCCAACACCATACTAGTGTCTTCACGCTCGGCCTTGGCTTCGTCGGAGCGCAGTTCGCCTAAATGATCCAAATATTCTTGGTTGATGTCGCCGGTGACGTATTCGTTATTAAAGCAAGACGTATCAAAACGCACGACATCGGGATTGCCTCGTTGCACCGCTTCAATCAAATCCGCCAAGTCTTGGTAAATCAGCCAGTCGCAGCCCAATTCCCGTTGAATTTCCTCTTCACTGCGACCATGGGCAATCAACTCGGCTGCGGCCGGCATGTCGATGCCATACACGTTGGGATAGCGCACGGGCGGCGAGGCCGAGGCAAAATACACTTGCTTCGCGCCAGCATCGCGGGCCATTTGGATGATCTGCATCGAGGTGGTACCACGCACGATGGAATCGTCAACAAGCAACACATTCTTGCCCATGAATTCCAAGTCGATGGCATTAAGTTTTTGGCGCACGGACTTTTCGCGCAGCTTTTGACCGGGCATGATGAAGGTTCGGCCTATGTAGCGGTTTTTGATGAAGCCTTCGCGGTATTTCACACCTAGGCGAGTCGCCAGTTGCAGCGCCGCAGTACGGCTAGTGTCCGGGATCGGGATCACCACGTCGATGTCATGATCCGGGCGTTCGCGGGTGATCTTGTCGGCCAGTTTGTCACCCATGCGCATCCTTGCCTTGTAAACCGAAATATCGTCGATTTTGGAGTCAGGCCGGGCGAAATAGACAAACTCGAATATGCAGGGAGAATAAATTGGGCTTTTGGCACATTGCTTGGCGTGTAGCGTCCCGTTTTTTTCAATGACAATGGTCTCACCGGGCAAAATATCCCGGACCATCTTGAAGCCAAGAACATCCAAGGCCACGCTTTCCGAAGCAACCATGTAATCCACACCATGATCGGTGAACCGTTCACCGAAAACTAAAGGCCGGATACCGAAGGGATCGCGAAAAGCGATGATGCCAAAGCCAGTGACAATGGCAACGACGGCGTAAGCACCCCGGCAACGCCGATGCACTCCCGCCACCGCCTTGAACACATCTTCCGCGTCTATGCGCAACTTGCCTATTTCCTGCAATTCATGGGCGAAGACATTGAGCAGGACTTCAGAGTCAGAGTCGGTGTTGATATGGCGCTGGTCTTCCACGAACAAATCGTGCTTGAGTTCAGGGGCATTGGTGAGGTTGCCATTGTGGGCCAGTGCAATGCCA
>CAIOOA010000153.1 GCA_903859815.1 uncultured Methylococcaceae bacterium
CCTGTGACTGGATGCATTCGGAACATCCCTGTCCCGAACCCTATGGGCGTCTTGCCTAAGCAAATCGGCTGTCCTGCCGATTTGTCTTGCTTCCCGGCAGGAATGACGGGTTATACATCAACGCTTTGCCTCATAATGAGAATTGCTGAGCCTTGCACGTTGTAGCTCCCTCTCTCACCCCGGAATGCTACAATCCTCTTCTTGATCCATTGCCTCTATTTATTCCATTCAGTTTATTCGCCTGTCAAAGCAAGCTTTGACGCTCCAACCCTAGGCCCCTGCCTAACATCATTTATTATCGCTTTCAGGCAGTGGTGGAGTTCTTGGAGGGCTTGGAGGGCTTGGCTGAAGCCCTGGCTGGTTTGGCGGAAGCCTTGGCTAACTTGGTGGAACGTCTGGCGGGTTTGGTGGAAGTGTCGGCAGGCTTGGTTGGACCCTTGGCAAACTTGGTTGAAGCCCTGACGGGTTTGGTGGAAGTGTCGGCAAGCTTGGTTGAAGCCTTGGCGAATTTGGTGGGATTCTCGGAAAACTTGGTGGAAACCTTGGAGAAGCTAGCGCTTGAACGATCTAAAATCAGGCTTGGAGTGGCAAAGCAGCAATTCTTATTTTGGAGTTATGCTATTTCGATTACCCAATTGCTTGAAGGCTTCCAATGCCTGCTCCCGGCTGGTTTTCAGGTCTACGATAGGCCATGGATAATTGACACCCAAGCTGACACCGCTAGATTGCAAGATGGCTGCGGGTGCAAGCCAAGGCTGATGGATGAAACGGGCTGGCATTTTGGAGAGTTCAGGAACCCATTCGCGTACATAGTCCCCTTGCGGGTCGAAGCGTTCGCCCTGCAAGACTGGATTGAAAATACGAAAATACGGCGCGGCATCGGCCCCGCAACCGGCCACCCATTGCCAACCCAAGGTGTTATTCGCCAAATCCGCATCCACCAAGGTGTCCCAAAACCAACGCGCCCCTTCCAGCCAGTGGAAGCGTAGGTTCTTGACCAGAAACGAGGCCACTACCATGCGCACCCGGTTGTGCATCCAGCCGGTGTGCCACAACTCGCGCATACCCGCATCAACCAAAGGGATGCCTGTCTTGCCTTGTTGCCAGGCACTGAGTTTATTGGCGTCCGGTTGGTTCCAAGGGAAATGCTCGAAGCGGCTGTCCATGGGTTTTTCAGTGGTTGCGGGGAAATGGTAAAGCAGATGATGGGCGAACTCTCGCCAGCCCAATTCGCGGAGATAGCTGTCAGCCCCGGCTTGCCCACCAACTTTTTCATGTCGGTTTCTTATGGCACATGCTATCTGGCGCGGCCCAATTTCGCCGAAATGGAGATGGGGCGCAAGCCGTGAAGTACCGGAATGATCCGGCCTGTCGCGTTCCGTCAAATACCCGGCCATGGCAGACTCGACAAACTCATCCAAGCGTGACAAAGCCCCTTCCTCGCCGGGTTGCCAAAATTCTCGCATCCCGCCGTCCCAGGCAATCTTGGGCAACAAGCCATGACTCTCCAAGGCGATACCTTCAATTTGTGTGGGGACGGGGGGGAATGCTGTCGAATGAACGATTTCTCGCTGGCTGAGCGGGGTCGAAGCCAGCTTGTTGGCTTCGACTTCTCCCTTCGACTTCGCTCGGGGAACGGGTAGCGAACGGCTTAATTCAACTGTCTTGCCCCCTTGAAGGGAGGGAATTGGTTTGCTTATTTCAACAGCATTGGGAGTTGGGGCGGGTAAAATCGAATCGTCAGGCCATTGGTTTTGCAGTGCTTTCCAATAGGGCGTGAAAACTTTGTACGGTTCGCCCTTGCTGCGGGTGACTTCCCAAGGTTCTTTAAGCAACGCGCTGTTGAAACTTTCGACCGTTAGCCCATTTTCCCGCAAGCTGTGCTTGATGGCCTTGTCGCGGGCAATGGCTGCCGGTTCGTACAAACGATTCCAGTACACTTGATTGGAACCAGTTTCATGGATGATCTGACGCAACACCGCCGCACTGTCACCCTGGCGAATCACCAAACGTGAACCTAGGCGGCGCAAAGAATCGTCCAAAGCCTTGAGGCTGTGGTGAAGCCACCAGCGGCTTGCGGACCCCATCGCCCAAGGACCCTCTTCTTCCGGCGAAAGGATGAACAAAGGCACTATCCACTCTGCCGTATCCATCGCTTTAAACAAGGCAGGGTTGTCCGTGAGCCGCAAATCACGACGAAACCATAGTATGGCACTGTTCATTTGTGTTTTAATTACCCAAAAAAGAACGACAAGAATCTATTTATTCTGCAAACTGAATGTCCATTTTGGGGGACACCTGTGAACACTTTAAAATCCATTGTTTTCCCTTTGTTGATGGCTTTGTCATTGTCCAATTGCAACAGCCCGGTTGACAAGGAAACCCAATCCAAAGCCCGTAAAATTGCCCTTGCAAAAGCTGTCAGGCAAACAGATCAACAAAATAATGCCAATGAAGATAATGATGCCCAGGAGGCTGAGGCTGAAGAACCCATGGCGAGGGAAGTCAATACGAAAGAGGAGTAAACCTCATCGTCATTCACTTTTTCGCATGGCCTTTTTTAATAGACTATCCGCATAGCGAATCGGTATGGCATAAGTAATCCCGCTAGGCTTGGACAGCACCGACTCCTTGGTTTCTTGGACGAATACCTTGTTAATGATGGCGATGACACTTCCAGTGGCAGGGCTGTAGAGCGGACTGCCGCTATTGCCGGGATAGGCCGTCGCATCAAGCTGGAATATATTGTAGGGGTCTTGAAGACGCTCGATGACAGCCGAGTTTAATTGGCCTGCCCGTTGCAGCGGAATCGCCGAAGGGGTGATGGCGGAGATGGTGGCCCGGTGAGTGGCAGGGTGCAGCCCCAACACCACCCCGATGGGATAGCCGGTGAATGCATACGACTCGCCTTCACGCACCTTGTCTGAATTGCCCATGTTTAAGCTAGACATAGGGTTGCCGGCTATTTTCAGCAAGGCAAGATCATGCTGCCCGTCATTGTCGACCACCTCGGCGGGACGGAGCGTTTCCTTGCCCCCCTCTCTTGCAAAAACCGCCAAAACCTCCAGTTTCTTTTGATCCAGCACGGTAGGCAGCACATGCAAGTTAGTCAAAACATGAAGGCCGTCACCGACGACAAACCCCGTCCCCCTGAATTCAACCTGCGGAGTGCGCGTTTTTTGATAAGTGCCAATGCCAACAATGCTAGGTTTTACCCGTTCCAGCGTATCGGCAAGCTCGTCTGCCTTAGCCACACCCCAAGCCATCAACAAGCCAATCAAAAAGCATGACAACTTCATGATTGAAACGGCCTAGGGAGAAAACGACTAGTTGGCTTGTTCCGTGATTTTGACTCCCATTTGATCGCGCAGATAATCCAAGTAGGCGTTGAATTCAGCCTGTCCCGCATTTTTGCTTAAATAGTCTTTAGCCATTTCCAATTCTTTTGGATCAACCGAGGCAGCCGATCCGTCTTTGACTTCGGTTAAGACGAATACCACTTGCTCACCATTTTCCATGGATGCCAGCAATGGGCTCGGCTTGCCACCGCGTGGGCGGGGCGCTTTGTTCACTGCCTTCATCAAAGCGGGTGGAACGTCAGTTTTGCCGGCGAGCTTCACCGTGGCTTTGTTGACATTCACGCCTATGGACTTGGCGGCATCGGCAAGGGATTTACCCTGCTTGACATCTGCAATCAACTGTTCCGCCAGCTTCTTAGCCCCGTCCTCGGCTTGCTTGCTTTGCAGTTTGGCGACGATTTGGGCTTTAACTTCGGCAAGAGGCTTATCCGAGGTGGGTTGATGTTCCTTCAAATGAAACACATAGACCTTATCACTGCCAACCTCCAAAGCCGGGCTGTTCTTGCCTTCAAGCACATCCGTAGCGAAAGCAGCCGCTCTCAGCGATGGCTCGGTGACGATGCCTTCACCCACATCTCGTGTGAACAAACCGGTTTGGGCAATTTTAATCCCTAGGTTCTTAGCTAAAGGCTCCAATCCATCATTATGCTCGAAGCTCATTTCATCGAGTTTCTGCTTGGCCTCGTAAAACTTGTTTTCCGCCGCGTTTCGCCGATAACTTTTCTCCAGTTCGGCGCGAACTTCTTCAAACGGTTTCGTAGTCGCCGGAACTATGTCTATTACTTTCACCAAGTCGTACCCAAAACTGGTTTTCACGGGTTGGGAGACTTCCCCCTTGGCAAGGGCAAATGCGGTGTTGGCAAGTTCGGGGTGTATGGTTTCCTTGGTGTATAAGACGACTTCACCATTTTTCAACGGCGAATCTTTATCATCTGAGTTTTCCTTGGCAAGCTTGGCAAAATCTTCCCCTTTATTAAGCCGTTCACGCAAACCCTCAGCCTTGGTCAATGCCGCCTTGACCTCTGCTTCATTGCCCGTGTCGCCCGCAATAATCAGTATATGGCTGACTTTGCGTTGCTCAGGACTGCCCAATTGAGCTTTCTGTTCTTCATAAAGCACCTTGAGCTCATCATCGCTGGGTTTGAAATCGCCGGAAACATCATCGATGCTTAGGCTGATGTATTCCACCGAAACCTTTTCGGGATTTTGATACTGACTCTTATTGGCCTGATAGAATGCCTCAATTTCTTGGTCGGTGATTTCTTTGTCGGCCTTTTTCAACGGAACGGTCAGGTATTCAACCAAGCGCTCTTGGTTTCGAAATCGGTAGAAGTTGTCAAGCTGACGTTTGGTCACAATGGCGGTGTCTGTCACGCCACGCACAAACTGCTCACTCAGCAGTTGGCTCGACACCTGCGAAGTGAATTGCTGAGGTGTCAAGCCTTGCGAGGAAAGTACGTTCTTTAGGCGGTCTTTGTCAAACTTGCCATCCGTCTGAAAAAATGGCTGGGTTTGTACGTAACTACGAATTTCATCATCGCTCACCGTCAAGCCTTCGCGATGGGCGGACTGGGTGATTAGCTCAATGTTGATGACTTGTTCAAGCGCCTCGTGCCGAAGCTGCTTTTCGTCGTAATCCGAAGAACCCATCCGGGAAACCAGTCCCTCGTAGGCTCGGTTGACTTCTCTTTCAAAAATGTCATGGTCTCCAACTACAGCGACAGGCTTTTCCTTGCCACCGTCAAAATAATTGTTGATACCCCACAAGCCAAATGGAACGCCTACGAAAAGTAACATGACCCATGCAAAAATACCATGTGCTTTGTCTCTAATCGCTTGCAACATATACCAGAACCTTATGTTTGAGTTTCAATTAAATTGAATTTTCTTTCGCCCACAAAAAACCCCGTGACCGATAATGTCCGGGGTTTTCGTGTCAATTTGGCGGAGCGGACGGGGCTCGAACCCGCGACCCCCGGCGTGACAGGCCGGTATTCTGACCAACTGAACTACCGCTCCAATTTCTTTAGTGGTGGGTGCTGTAGGGATCGAACCTACGACCCTCGCCTTGTAAGGGCGATGCTCTCCCAGCTGAGCTAAGCACCCGTTTCCATCAACTAATCCGGCTATTATAAAGCATCTTTAAGTGCTTTGCCAGCCTTAAATGAAGGAATTTTTGCAGATTTGATCGTAATGACTTCGCCAGTCTGTGGGTTCCGTCCTTGCCTTTCAGCCCTCTCCTTCACACCGAAAGCACCAAACCCCACCAAGGACACTGACTCGCCCTTTTTTAAGGCATCTGTTATAGCTTCAATCGTGGCATCCAACGCTCGCCCAGCGTCTGCCTTGGTCAGGTCGGCTGATTCAGCAATGGCTTCGATAAGTTCCGATTTGTTCATTCACTCCCCCCTGTCTATCGTTGAAAATTAGTTATAAGTTGTATTCCGTCAAATTCCCGCACAGCCCCGTGTTTAGGCCACGCTAGAAACTGCGAGCCAATTTAGCAGTAGAACAAAACCACTGTCAAGGCGCAAGGGAAAGATATTCCTAGCCAGTTATGGGCTTTCCTCATAATTTATCGACCCGCACTCAAAAAGGGCGGGTTTCTAAATGCAACGCCTCTCTGCACAACCGCTCAATGAGCCGTAATCACATTGGCCGCTGCTTGCTTGGCCGGACACTCCGCATCCACAGCGGCTGGAATTTTTGGTAGTGGCTCAGGCATTCTCTGCAAGGCTACCGCCAACACTTCATCTATCCAGCGCACACTGATGATTTTGAGATCGTCTTTGATGTTGCCGGGGATTTCCGTCAAGTCTTTTTCGTTTTCCTTTGGAATCAGCACAGTGTCTATCCCGCCCCGGTGAGCGGCGAGCAGCTTTTCCTTCAGCCCACCAATGGGAAGCACTTCGCCGCGCAAAGTGATTTCCCCCGTCATGGCGACATTCGAATGCACGGGAATCTTGGTCAACGCCGAAACCAATGCCGTACACATCCCGATACCCGCACTAGGGCCGTCTTTAGGCGTCGCCCCCTCAGGCACATGGATATGAACATCATTCTTCTGGTAGAAGGACGGTTCAATCCCTAGAACATCCGAACGGCTTCGGGCCACCGTCATCGCGGTATGGATCGACTCCTGCATCACTTCGCCGAGTTTGCCGGTGAAGGTTTGCTTGCCAGTCCCGGTCATGATGGCTGCCTCGATGGTAAGCAACTCCCCACCCACTTCAGTCCATGCCAACCCCGTGACCTGGCCGATTTCATCGTTTTCCTCGGCCCTGCCGTAACGAAAACGCTGAACGCCTAGATATTGGTCAAGATTGTCTTCATTCACTGTGACCAATTCATTGGATGGCTTAAGGACTAGCCCCTTGACGACCTTTCGGCAAATCTTGGCAATATCCCGCTCTAAATTACGAACACCTGCCTCCCGGGTGTAGTATCGAATGATACCACGCACTGCCGATTCGGTAACGTCTATCTCGCCCTCTTTCAAACCATTGTTTTTGATTTGCTTGGGGATTAGGTAACGCAATGCAATGTTGATCTTTTCTATTTCGGTGTAACCAGCGATGCGTATCACTTCCATGCGGTCCAGCAACGGCGCGGGAATGTTCATGGTGTTTGCCGTGGCAATGAACATGACCTCCGACAAATCGAAGTCAACCTCCAGGTAATGGTCGTTGAACGTGTGGTTCTGCTCCGGGTCCAGCACTTCCAGCAGTGCAGAGGCTGGGTCTCCGCGAAAGTCCTGCGCCATCTTGTCAATCTCATCTAGCATGAACATCGGGTTGCGAGATTTGACCTTGGACAGGTTTTGCAAAATCTTACCGGGCAAGGAACCAATGTAGGTGCGGCGATGGCCACGAATTTCAGCCTCGTCACGGACACCCCCAAGGGCCATGCGAACGTATTTGCGGTTGGTCGCCTTGGCAATGGATTGCCCAAGCGAGGTTTTCCCCACACCGGGTGGCCCAACCAAGCAAAGGATGGGGCCTTTTAACTTTTTGACGCGATTTTGCACGGCCAGATATTCGAGTATGCGCTCCTTGACCTTCTCCAAACCATAGTGTTCCGTCTCTAAAATTTCCTCGGCCTTGTTTAGGTCCAAACTGACTTTGGTTCGCCGTTTCCACGGCACGCCAACCATCCAATCGATGTAATTGCGCACCACGGTGGCTTCCGCCGACATCGGGGACATCAACTTCAACTTGTTCAATTCGGCATCGGCTTTGGTGCGGGCGGCTTCGGGCATGCCAGCCTTTTCGATTTTGCGGGCAAGTTCCTCAATTTCATTAGGAACATCTTCCATTTCCCCCAATTCCTTCTGGATGGCCTTCATTTGCTCGTTAAGGTAGTACTCGCGTTGATTCTTTTCCATTTGTTGCTTGACACGTCCGCGGATTCGCTTCTCCATTTCGAGCATGTCGACTTCGTTTTCCATCAAGGTCATCAACTTTTCCAAGCGGAGGGCGATGTCGTACATTTCCAAAATCAACTGCTTTTCTTCGATTTTGATGGTCATGTGCGCCGCTATCGTATCCGCTAGACGGCTTGGGTCATCAATCCCTGACAAGGAATTGAGAACTTCGGGCGGAATGCGTTTGTTTAATTTGACGTACTGATCGAAGGCATTGATAGCGGTCCTGGACAAGACCTCAATTTCTTGGTCGTTCAAATCCAAGCGATCATGCAAAGGCAGTACAGAGGCCACGTAATGCTTGCCCACCACATGGTATTTTTCAACCTTGCAGCGCTGATTGCCCTCCACCAAAACCTTGACGGTGCCATCTGGCAACTTTAGCAATTGCAGGATGTTGGACAAAGTCCCGACATCGTACAAATCCTGAAAGCTAGGATCGTCATTTTCCGCGTCCCGTTGAGCCACCAGCATGATTTGCTTGTTTTCCCTCATGGCACTTTCCAATGCCTGGATCGATTTGTCCCGCCCAACAAACAGCGGTATGACCATATGCGGATAGACCACTACATCGCGCAATGGCAGTACTGGCACCATTTTTTCCATGTGACCATCATCTTCGGGCAATATTTTTTCCATAGGGGAACCTTTGAAGTAACTTGGGATGCGATTGTATAAAAATTCGTCTTGGCCTTACAAAACCACTAAGGCCAAGACGACTATACCTCATCTGTTGCCATGAGGAACACTAAAATGTGGAAAGAAGCAATACCCTTGCCAATGACTTGCTAATCCGCAGAAGCGACTTGTTTTTCTTCGCTTTTGTAAATCAGGTAGGGTTGGGTCTCGCCCTTGACTACCTTATCATCAATGACCACCTTGGAAATGTGGTCCGTGGAAGGCAATTCATACATCGTGTCTAGCAAAATATGCTCAAGTATGGTGCGAAGACCCCGCGCACCTGTTTTCCTTTCCATCGCTCGCGTTGAGATTGTTTTGAGGGCATCTTCGCGGATTTCAAGATCGCACCCTTCCATCTCGAACAATTTTTTGTATTGCTTGATCAATGCGTTCTTCGGTTCGGTCAATATCTTCACTAACGCATCTTGATCCAATTCTTCGAGGGTGGCAACGACCGGGAGGCGACCTACGAACTCAGGGATCAAACCATAGCGGATCAAATCCTCTGCTTCTACATCCGCCAGAATTTGGCCTACATTTTTTCGCTCATCCTTGCTCTTCACCTCGGCAGAAAAACCGATGCCTCCCTTTTCCGAACGTGCGCTGATGATTTTGTCCAATCCTGCGAAAGCGCCACCACAGATGAATAAAATGTTCGCAGTGTTGACTTGCAAGAACTCCTGCTGCGGATGCTTGCGCCCACCTTGCGGGGGCACTGATGCCACAGTGCCTTCAATGAGCTTCAGCAGCGCCTGTTGCACACCTTCACCAGAGACATCACGGGTGATTGACGGATTGTCGGATTTGCGTGAAATTTTGTCGATCTCGTCAATGTAAACAATGCCAGATTCGGCCTTTGCCACGTCATAATCGCATTTCTGGAGGATTTTCTGAATGATGTTTTCCACATCCTCACCGACATAACCCGCTTCGGTCAAGGTGGTGGCATCGGCAATGGTAAAAGGAACATCCAATAATCGGGCCAATGTTTCCGCTAACAGGGTCTTTCCTGAACCGGTAGGGCCGATCAATAGGATATTGCTCTTTGCCAGCTCCACTTCATGCTTCCTGCCCTGTGAACGCAAACGCTTATAGTGATTGTAGACGGCCACCGCCAAGATGCGCTTGGCTTTCTCTTGACCAATCACATATTCGTCCAGTACAAATTTAATTTCCTTTGGCTTTGGCAATTTATCGGAGTTACCCGAAACGCTATCCTGCAACTCCTCGCGAATAATGTCATTACACAGTTCCACGCATTCATCGCAGACGAAAACGGCCGGACCCGCAATCAGTTTACGAACCTCATGCTGGCTTTTTCCGCAAAAAGAACAATATAGAAGCTTTCCACTACCTTCCTTGCCGATTTTATCGTCACTCATCGCTACCCCCAAAGATCAATCGTATGTCCCGCACGGTTCAGGCCATCTCTTCTAAATTAACCGACCGCTGCAATTCGGCCATAAAAAAACCACACCTAAACATTAGCCTTGGCAAATTAGCCGACAGAAGGCTGACGATTGGCAAGGACTTTGTCGATTAGACCATAATTGACGGCATCATCACCACTCATAAAATTGTCACGATCCGTATCTGCTTGAATTTTTTCAAGTGGTTGCCCTGTATGCTTGGCAAGAATCTTGTTGAGGCGTTCGCGAACCGCAAGAATTTCACGTGCATGAATGTCAATGTCACTGGCTTGCCCTTGGAACCCCCCCAAAGGCTGATGAATCATCACCCTGGAATGCGGTAAACAATAGCGCTTGCCGGATGCCCCTCCAGCCAGCAGCAAAGCACCCATGCTTGCCGCCTGGCCGATGCAGAGTGTGCTGACATCGGGTTTGATGAATTGCATGGTATCGTAAATGGCAAGCCCTGAAGTCACCACTCCACCCGGAGAATTGATGTAAAGGTGAATATCCTTGTCTGGGTTTTCCGATTCCAAAAACAGCATTTGGGCAATAACCAGATTAGCCATGTAATCCTCTACCTGACCCACCAGAAAGATAACCCTTTCCTTTAACAGCCGGGAATAGATGTCGAATGCCCGTTCACCCCGGGCAGACTGTTCAATGACGATGGGCACTAGCCCGCCTGCGGCACGGATTTCATTTGGATTCATAGTGATTCCCGGTAAATTATTCATTCTGCGTCATCCCTGGGCTATTGGAGAAGGCGGTTGCATCAAATCCTTGAAACCGATGTTGCGTTCAGTGACCTTTGCCCTTTCTAGGATGAGATCGACAACCTGATCTTCGACAACCATATTCTGAACTTGCATCAATTGTTCACGGTTGGAATAGTACCAGCTAACCACCTCTTCGGGGTTCTCGTAACTTAAAGCCATGTCTTCAATCGTGTTACGCACTCGCCCATTGTCAACCGCCACTTGATTGACTTCTATAATCCGGTTAAGTAGCAACCCAAGTGCGACCCTGCGTCGGGCCAAGGGTTCAAAATGCGCACGGGCGACCGACTCGTCAAATGGCTGATTGCGCTTCTGGGACTCTCCCTTGTAGGAATTGATCAGACTTTTCAATTCATCATTAATTAGGCTTGTGGGCAGGGTGAGCGAGTCGTTTCGGCGCAGCAATTCTTCCATGACCGAATCCTTGCTTTTCCCGTTCAGAGCCCGCTTCATCTCCCGCTCCATGCTGGTTTTGATCTCTTGCTTGAACTCCTGCTCATCACCGCTTTCAATGCCAAACTTCTCAATGAATTCAGCATCCAATTCCGGCAACACGCTTTCTTCCACATTGACCACTTCGACCGAAAACTCGCCTGCTTTGCCAGCCAACTTTTCCACGCCGTATTCCTTCGGGAATTCTAAAGTAAATGTCTTTTGCGAACCGACGACGGTTCCGATAAGCTCTTGCTCAAACCCAGGTATCAATTGGTTGGAACCAAGCACAACAGGAAATTTTTCCACTTTACCATTCGTGAAATTTTCGCCATCCGCTTGGCCTTCAAAATTGATGGTCACCCGGTCATCCAGCGCGGCAGGTTGCTCCGTTGCCACCCAGGTTTTACGCTGATCGCGTAGCCGCAGCAACATGGCATCCAAATCTTCGTCGGTCACTTCGGAAACATAACGATCCACTTCCATGAGTTCCACTGGATAAAGGACGAACTCAGGCAGCACTTCAAAATCAGCGACATATCTGAGCCCTTCACCTTCCGCAGTCACTTCATGAGTGATGTACGGGCCGGACACGGGCTTTAGTTTTTCATCCCGCACTGCCTCGTAAAAGCTTGACTTGGTCAGCTCCTCCAGAACCTCTTCCCGAACCCCCGGCCCGTAGCGTTTTTGAATTAAGCTTTGTGGTGCCTTGCCAGGCCTGAAGCCATCAAGCTTGATTTTTCCAGCCATGGATTTTAGGCGCTTGGTTACTTGCTCCTGTATTTTTTCTTCAGGAACCTGTACGGTCATCTTTCTGCTTAATTCGGAGGTTGTTTCAATGGAAACTTGCATGTAATTGATCCTCAAACTGAACTTTTTGGAGAAAATCTCGCAGTTGCGGGCACCTAGGGTCAAATCATACCGCGAGCCTACCACATCAAAGGGCAAACGGATTGCAGCCGGAACTGGCCTAAGGCGCATTAATTTATGGTGCGAATGGAGAGACTCGAACTCTCAAGGGTTACCCCACTGGAACCTAAATCCAGCGCGTCTACCAATTTCGCCACATTCGCTTGTGGAATTTTGTTGGATTATACTCTAATTAGTTGGTTTTTGCCGACACGAAACCCACCCGCTTGCGCTCCAAGCAGGGCTTGCCTTCAGGGCTGAATCAGTGAAATGCTGACAGCCCCCGCACCGTAGCCGCACATTATAGGCTGTGAAGTTAATTTTTTCATCATTCCTAATGCCAAGCAACAAACAATTAAGCGGAATTGGCATCCCTGTCGAGATATCCTCGCCAAAGTTTGCACTCCTTCCATGAACGAATTGCTTTTTTCAAATAGCAATCTAGATTCTGTATGCATGAGTACAAATAAAATTGCCAGTTTGCGCTTCTATGGATATATTAACAACTCCATTACTAAGCCAGTTTCGGCCATCTAAAAACCCTGCCCAGCAAACCCATGACTAGCCAACCACAGCCAATCGAACAATCGCAAGCCCATGACAAAGAAGGTGTCATCAAATTCGATCTGCACTTCAACCCTGCAGATTCGCTTGCACTCGATGGCATTGCAGAATTGAATGCCTGGAGACAAATACTGTATTGCCTAGGACTCACCGGAAATGACCCCAACCGCTATCAAGGCTTGTCCTATGGCAATGTTAGCAAGCGAACGGGCAAACACTCTTTCATCGTCAGCGGCACTCAAACCGGCGCAAAAAAGCACCTGACCCCGAATGATTATTGCCATGTCTTGGATTTTGACCTAGAAAAAAACCGCATTTACGCCGAAGGGTTAATCGAGCCTTCTTCCGAAGCGCTTACTCATGGCGCACTCTATGCCGCAAACCCAACCATAGAATGTGTGCTTCATGCACACTCGCCATCAATTTGGCATCACGCCGCACGGCTTGGCATCTATCAAACCGACCCTGACATTGCCTATGGCACACCTGAAATGGCACAAGCCGTGGTGGGGGTAGCCAAAAATCTTGAGTTAGGACTGATTGCAATGGGGGGACACGAAGATGGGATCGTTTCCTTTGCCGATACCGTTTGGAAAGCAGCCATTGAATTAATCCAATGCCTGGCAAAAGCCGAAGAACTCAGACTCCTCGCCTGAAGCGGAACCCACCGGGGACAAGTCATGGGGCGGCCTGATGCAAAGCTAGCCCGATTGTCCCCCGCCAATTGCGTCCATCCCACTAAAAATATACCGCCGCAAGAGTTGGACTTGGCTAAACTGCAAAGCCTTTCGCAAGATTGCCTTCCAATAATAGGGCAAGCAAACTTGGGGAAGGCTCTAAGCCTTTATGCTTTTCAGCTCTGCGGTATTTTTTTCGATCGGCAATGACAATGCATCGATTGAATTTATAAGCATGTTTGGCAACGGGGCTTCTCACGTCCACGCCACCTCCTCTTGATTTTTTTCGCATAACACCTTCCTCAACACAAAAAACGTATGTTCACCAGTCATTGAACTTAACCATGCCACTCATTAATAAAGTGACAACCCCCTTGCCATCCTGACAAGGAGGACCCGACACCTTAGATGATTTTCAATAATCTACAGAAAAGGGTTTTTTGTTACTTATACCGCAAACTCTTCGACCCGATGACCTTGTTCAACCAATACACGTAACCATTTCGGCTGCATGCCTCGACCAGTCCACTTATTTGCCGGATTGGCTGGATTTTGGTATTTTACAGGAACTTTACCACCCTTTCGAGTCGAACTTTTACCCGTATCTGTGATCTCAACATTCACTCCGATTGCCGCTGCAATCTCCCGGATTTTAGCAATACCTTCCTTTTTCTTCCCCTCTTGCCTAGCAAGCAGGGCTTTTTGGGCATTGTCAATCACTGAGGCAAGCTCGGTTTCGGAAAGTTCATGTAAATTAGCCGTCATTTGGAACCTCATAAAAATTATAGGATTAGTAAATCTACCTAACACAAGCCCACATTATATTAGAATCTATCCAGAATATAAACCCAAGCATGAAAATATTTTACTTTCATCATCTATAAGCTATCCCCGAAAACAGTCTTTTAGCTTACAAAATGCCTACCCCCAATTGCTTGGACAAGGAATCATCTGGAAAAAAATTGGACATTCCTGCATAAATATAGTGACATCCATAATGACATTGCGCATAAACCGAGTAGTTTTCCAATACAATTTAATACAACTATCCGCATCCTATGAATAGGCTTTGCCCAATCTCACCGTTATCCCCACCTAGCTTGGCGGCAACGCCCGACACTCAAGTATGGGGTGAATTACACGGCTGTGGCGACTCACTGGTTCTTGCTGAATCGGCAAAAACCGACCGCCGATTGTTCCTTGTGGTTACCCCTGACATGCAGACCATGCTTAGGCTGGAACATGAACTTCGCTTTTTTTTAGGGGACAAACTACCTGTCCTACAATTTCCCGACTGGGAAACCCTCCCCTACGATGTTTTTTCCCCACTGCCGGAAATAGTCTCCCAACGGGTTAAAACACTGGCACAATTACCCACGATACACCGAGGCATATTGGTGGCAACCGCAGCCACACTGATGCAGAAGCTGGCCCCGAGAACTCATATACTAGCCAACAGCGTGATCATGGCCGTGGGCGGCATACTGAAAATGGATACTACCCGCAAGCGTTTGGAAAGTGTCGGTTATCAGTGTGTTACACAGGTCATGCAACATGGCGAATTCGCGATTCGCGGAGCCATTCTCGATCTATTCCCAATGGGCTGCGGAGTGCCTTACAGGATTGAGTTATTTGATGAGGAAATAGAGTCCATTCGAACATTTGACCCGGAAACTCAGCGCTCTAAGGAAAAAGTGGATTCCATCAATTTGTTTCCGGCTAGGGAATTCCCATTTGACGAAGACACGATCAAACAGTTCCGCCGCCGTTATCGCACCCAATTCCCAGACTTCCCAACCAACAACGCTTTATACCAAGATATTAGCAAAGGGATTGCGCCAGGCGGAGTGGAATATTATTTGCCCTTATTTGTCGAATCCACGGAAACTCTGTTCGACTATCTACCCAAAGACACCGTTTTCGTCCTTCATGGTCAAGTGGAAAATGCGGTCGTAGGTTTTTTCGAGGAAACTCAAAGCCGCTATTTATTGCGCAAAGGCAATATTGACCGCCCAGCCTTACCCGTCGATACGCTTTATCTAAGCACAGACGAATTCCACAACCGCCTTAAACAGTATCCAAAGATATTGATCGACTCTACGATAGCGGACAACGCTCCATTCCCTTCGATAAACTTCGCTTGCCAACCACTGCCCAAGCTTGCTTTTGACACCAAGCAAAAACAACCTGCCCAAGCCTTGCGAGATTTTCTGGAAGCATTTAAAGGCAAATGCTTGTTTGTTGCGGAAACCGCAGGTCATCGTGAAGCAATGATGGACGATTTAGGAAAATATTCCATTAAACCGCGCCTGATTGACACTTGGCAAGCTTTCACCGAGGCTGAGAATGAACTCTGTTTGTTGGTGGCGCCGTTGGATCACGGGCTGTGGCTGACCGACCCGCCGCTTGCCATCATAACGGAAACCCAGCTTTCCGGCGAAAAAGTCCAGCAGCGCCGCCGACGCAAGGTGGTTGAACGCGACCTTGGCACATTGATGCGCAACTTGGAGGAACTGGCAATGGGTTCGGCAGTGGTCCATCAAGAACATGGCGTGGGACGCTTTCTCGGCTTGCAAAGGCTTACCGTAGGCGGAACCGACGCGGAATTCCTCGCCTTGGAATATGCCAATGGGGACAAGCTTTATGTGCCTGTGTCTTCCCTTCACTTGGTCAGTCGTTATAGCGGGGCCGGCGAAGAAGGTGCGCCCTTGCACAAACTGGGCAACGAGCAATGGGGCAAACTCAAGCGCAAAGCGATGGAACGCGCCCGGGATGTTGCCGCCGAATTGCTGGACATATACGCCAAACGCGAGGCGAAGAAAGGCTACGCCTTCCTAACGCTGACCGACGATTACGCGGCGTTCTCCAGCGGCTTTCCATTCGAGGAAACCCCAGACCAAGAAAACGCCATCAACGATGTCATCAAAGACATGTCATCCAAGCAACCCATGGATAGGGTGGTGTGCGGCGATGTCGGCTTTGGCAAAACCGAAGTGGCGATGAGGGCCGCTTTCATTGCTGCACATAATGGCAAACAGACGGCGGTGCTAGTCCCCACCACGCTGTTGGCACAGCAACATTTCCAAAACTTTCGCGACCGCTTTGCGGAATGGCCCATAAGGATTGAAGTCATGTCACGCTTTGTCGGCAAAAAACAGCAGGAACAGTTTGCCGAAGCCGTCGAAGAGGGCAAGATAGACATCTTGATCGGAACCCATAAATTATTGCAAAAAGACATCCAGTTCAAGAATTTGGGGCTAGTCATCATTGATGAGGAACACCGTTTCGGCGTTGCCCAAAAGGAGCATTTCAAAAAACTACGCAGTGAGCTGGACTTCCTCACCCTGACCGCCACGCCCATTCCCCGTACCCTGAATATGGCTCTAGGGGGTCTGCGCGACATCTCCATCATCGCCACTCCCCCACCCAACCGCCATGCCATCCAAACCTTCGTCAGCGAATGGGCCGACTCACTGATTCAAGAAGCCATTTTGCGCGAGATCAAGCGCGGCGGGCAGGTTTATTTCCTGCACAATAAAATTGAGACAATGGACAAAACCCAGCGTGAACTGGAGCGACTGATCCCCATGGCTCGCATCCAACATGCCCATGGACAAATGCCTGAGCGCGAACTGGAACGCATCATGCTGGACTTCTACCATCAGCGTTTCAACGTCCTGCTCGCCACGACCATCATTGAAAGCGGCATTGACGTGCCTAGTGCCAATACGATCATCATCAACCGCGCCGACAAATTGGGCTTGGCCCAGTTGCACCAATTGCGCGGACGGGTGGGACGCTCCCATCATCGCGCCTATGCGTATTTGATTGTTCCGCCAAAAACCTTGATGACGCACGATGCGGTCAAGCGCTTGGAAGCCATCGAAGCCTCGGGCGAATTGGGCGCGGGTTTCCTGATTTCCTCCCACGACATGGAAATACGCGGCGCGGGCGAATTATTGGGCGATGAGCAGAGTGGTGAGATTCATGAAATAGGCTTCAGCTTGTATTCAGAATTGCTGGAGCGGGCGGTCAAGGCGTTAAAATCCGGCAAACAACCGGAATTGGATGCGCCGATGGATATGGGGCCGGAAATCGACCTGCAATGCCCTGCGCTAATCCCCGACGATTATCTATTTGACGTGCATAGTCGGCTGGTATTGTATAAACGCATTGCCAGCGCCAAAAGCGAAGACGATATTCGCGCCTTGCAAGTGGAAATGATCGACCGTTTCGGACTGTTGCCTCCGCCCACCAAAACCTTGTTCGCCATTACCTCGCTCAAATTACTGGCCGAACCTTTAGGAATTCGCAAAATCGAAGTGGCGGCGACCGGTGGGCGCATCGTGTTCAAGCCCAAACCCGATATTGACCCGATGCAGATTATCCTACTAATTCAGCAACAACCAAAAACCTATAAGTTGGATGGCCCCGACAAACTGCGCTTCACGCTGGCCTTCACTACCCCGGAGAGCAAGATTGAATTTGTAACCGGATTGCTGGAAAAGCTTAAGGGCAAGTCCTGATTATACTGCCGGAGAATCGTGCGGAGCAACGCCCACCTTTCAGATGACTACGCTTTTTCCACCCATTGCGATTATATTCACTATAATCCGATCATACATGGACTGGATCAACATCCGGCTGAATGGCCTTCACATGGGGCACGGACTTGGATATTTCGGAAATCATGGCACGGGATTTTGCCGCATGACCCAGAAACGGCTGGGAACGTCCCATATTGTGATATAACAAAGCGCAACTTGGCATCGTTGTTCGAATACATTCAGTGCGATAGGCTGAACGGACTCGCTAGGCTTTTTTAACCAACTCTAAGGAGTATCAACTATGTGGCAAGAAGAAAATCAACGCTTGGTCATCGAAAAACTTTCTGAAATGCTGAGTGCAACCAATAACACCTATGCCGAAAAATTGACAACTATGTTTGATGAGGCCAGACGTATCTTTATATCGGGGGCCGGTCGTTCAAAGCTAGTCGGTAACTTTCTTGGTATGCGGTTAATGCACTGTGGATACGAAGTTGCCATAGTTGGAGAAATCGTAACGCCCAGCGTTAAATCCGGTGATCTATTGATCGTAATATCTGGATCAGGTGAAACAGAACAGTTGATTGCATTTACCAAAAAGGCAAAAGATATTGGGGCTAAGGTTGTGCTCATCTCCGCGAGAGCCAAGTCAAGCATTGGTGATCTGGCCGAAGCCGTGTTCCAAATTGGAAGACAGGAACTCTATCAGAAAGTAAAAGGCATGCCAATGGGAACCGTATTTGAACTCTCGACGCTATGTTTCCTTGAAGCACTAATCTCCAATATTGTTTGGGAGAAAGGCATTCCAGAAGAGAAGATGAGAGAAAGGCACGCCAACTTAGAATAATTTGGTTTAGGGCAATAGCTGCGCAGGTCTGGTTGCGGCGTTATTGATCGTTCCCACGGTCAATAGCTTGGGAACGAGTTCCTTGCCTCTCTATCGGCCCAGAGGGCGAACAGCATAGCCCTTGGCGTTCCTGCGGAAACCGTGTGAACGATCACATTGTCGAAGGTGTCAACACATTGAGACTACCGTTAGGCAGGTGGGCAAACGTTTGAGCTGTTTGCCCACGTGGGTTGATTTGAACCAATCCCATTTCCTTCACGCCATTGCCCTGTTCAATAAAAAGCTGGCATCAATAGGGAAAGTCTACCGCTTTCGCTATAGCACCAGTCAAATCTGTCGTAAAAAACGTAAACTGATCGTTCGCAGACACAGTGCCAAAACTTAGGGTCAACGGACCGGGTGAAACAACGAATGATTTTGTTTTATCAGCAGACTCAAGAAAATAATAACTATCTTGAGAAGGTATTGCGCCTAGAGTGATGGTTAGGTTTTTCATGGTTATTATGTCGCCAAAATAAAGCCCTTGTAGATTATTGACGGAATGTGAATACAATATAAACCCATCAACACGATAAATATTGGTAGATTGTTCGAAAGTAACTCGTAAATATCCGTCCATCTTTCCAGCAATATTTGTCTTTGTTACTGGTATTAGATAGTCTCCGTATCCTCTTCTTGTCGGTGAATTAGGTAGTAATATCACAGGTATCCCATTCAACAAAGGCCATAATGCCGAATTCTTGTTAAAATTGAGGGTGGTTGGAGTTCCATTTGAACTTACTTGTGCCTTAGTCATGGCCTGATAGCACTTTTCAGTAACCGTTTCCTGCTTGTAGTTGATCAACTGACATTTGTCATTTCCAATTGCCGCCATTGCCGTTTCAACGGGGTTGGTCACCACTGCCGAAAACACCCCGCCAGGATTTGAAATCGACCCAATACTGGCGGCTAGGCTTTGCTTATTTTTATCATAAAATCCGTAATAAGATGCCAACAACCCCGATTTATCGTCGGTATAGTTGACCGAAAAAAACGGCCCAGATTTGACAGCCGTATTTTTGGCATAATTTTGATTTGGGTATGCACTCAAAATAGACGGGAAGTATACCGTCAAACCTGTTGCCGACTGGTCAGCCAAGCTTTTTTTATTGTAGACAACCACACTATCAATCGCCGCTTTGACTTTATCGGAAGCCGCCCCAAGCGCTATATCGTAACGAAATTGACGCTTTATGTTCTCGGCAAACAGCTTCATGTCAACCAAATCAAGACTTTCGCCTAAGATGCTTAATGTAGAAAAATCCAATGCGTCAGACCTAGCCCTGGCAATCCTAAACCATGAAGCAACATCCGAGTTGGCATATTTTCTTAAGTTGCTGGAAAATTCATCTGTTGCTGATTTCAGCGCGGATATTTTTGTCAGGTCTATAACCGATGAGGTTAATTGACTGTAGGGTCTATTATATATATTATTTCCCTGTGCGGATTTCAGATAGAAGCTTCCGGCCAACACCTTGCCAACAATATCGCCTCCGGCGTCTGGATACTTGACGATCTGCTGCAGGAACGTGGTGTAGTCATAACCAGATCCGGGCTGTAAATCTTCCGAACCAGCCATAAATTTTGCCCGCAGTGACAATCCTACCGCAATTTCGGCAGTTCCATTAAAGCATGAATCGAATGCCACCAATTCAAACGGTTTGGGGGAATTCTGAATCGCATCGACAATCGAAGGAATCGACATTTTATTCTTAGTTATAGTGTCAGGCCCAAAAGCTCTATTAATTCCGCCACTATGCGACCACATTACCAAGATATATTTTTCAGCAGGGTAGGCATTCATACCCCATTGGATAAAATTCTGCAATGTGGCTGCAAAGCCCATATCTAAGCCAGGTGTCTCATATGTTTTGCTAGATTCTTGACCGTTATCCATAAGCAGCGTCAGTGCTTGACTAAGGTCATCTGGGGTTTGGGGGTTCCATCGACCAACTTTCCAGCGCTGGACATGGGTCCAATTCACCGGGAGTTTGAAATTCGAACTTGCTTTATTAGCCCCCCCCGTCTGGAGAATGATTGTCATGTTGTCAGTTGAGCCAACTTGCGTCATCTCCTTAATATTGGAGGAGGCAAAGCCACCATCTTCTTCAAGATCAGTTCCTATCATGTAAACAAGCACTGTTGTTTTAGTGGCTGATATGGGTTTTGATAAGCCTGATTTGACGATGGAATTGACACCAACAGTAGAATCATAATTAAATAAGTTACCACTGCTTAGGTCCACCACAGAATGCAAGGTTGCGGTATTGCGTATGGGATCATACTCATTAAAAAAACCAACCTGATTATTTTGAAAAACGTTAGAAATACTAACATCATTATTGTAATAATAATACCCACCAGAGTTGATATAATCGACAGAAACCACTCCAGTGTCTGGATTATATGTGTTGGTGAATATTTCCACTGGGGTTACATCACCATGACTCACTATCTCCTTAACTATAGCATCGACATCACAATATTGTACATTATTCTTATTATCCGAGACAGAATCCAAAAACACCATATTCATATTGGAGTCGTACTTATTGTAAGTTCTTGTTGATTTACATTGCTCACCTTGGGAGGCTATTTTAGGTTCTGATACCTTGATTTTCACATCCGAATAAATATAGTCACCGACTACCACATAATCAATAGTAACTTGATTGTTGGTCGAGTTGTAAACGTTGGTTGCACTGGCCTCCATCGAAGTCAATGCCAGAGTCGCTAATACTGCCGCTGTAGTTTTGTTCATTGTAGTGCTCACGTTTGTAGATTAGACAGGTTTTCAAGTTTTGGCTCTCAATAGAAAAAGCAAGCCCAATCATGGCATTTGCTTTTTCGTCAATCGCCTCTGGTTTGAACCTCTGAAACCTAGGCATTCTTCATCGCAAAACGCCACCTACGGAAAACGGCATTAGGTCTCTTTACTATTAGCAAGATTTCTTGTATGCGATTCAATGCCAACAATAAAATTATTGTGGTCAGGGACAAACAATTTCAGATCGTCACGATTAAATTATAGACATCACACGGCACTTGTTCCAGTTATTGAAAAATTAACACTTCGGCTCATTAATTTTCGTATTTTGCTTTTGCGTCAATAGTGTTGATTGCATCGACCGATTGGTCGGGCTGAGGCATCTGCATGAAATCGGTCTTGAGAAAATCGCAGAGTTCTCCAAGCCTTTTCATCACGATTCAGTTGCTGTCCACGTTAAATCTGATAGGCGTTGTTATGTTAAGCTGTGCTTGCCCATTTGGCCGAGGGCTTCTCTACTAGTTTGGCTCTCCTGGGCTATTTGCTTGATTCCGCAGATTCCAACCGTTATTCTCATCATGTCTAACAGCAGATTTGTATCAGTGGCAATGACCTTAACATGATTTAACATTCGGCAAACCTCAGGAACGCCCAGACATGCCCCCATCCCAAACAATTGATTTCAAACAACCCAACGCTCCCGTTCCCTCGGCAACCCCACCGCTGTTGCGTTTGGAAGAGGTGCGTTGCGGCTATCGGGAAGCCGGTGAATGGCGGGAAATTTTGCGCGGGGTTGATTTGGAGGTGCAAGCAGGCGAGCAACTTGCGCTTGTGGGACTCAGCGGTTCGGGGAAATCGACCTTATTACATTTGTTGGGCGGTTTGGATGTACCGAGTGCTGGGCGCATCAGCTTTGACGGATTTGATTTGGCTGGGTTAGGCGAGCCGGCCCGCACTTTGTGGCGGAGGCAGCACGTGGGTTTCATTTACCAATTCTTCAACCTGATACCCACGCTAAGCGTACTAGAAAATGTGCTTCTGCCTCTGGAATTGAATGGCATAGACGAAAAGGCAGGACGTGAGGCGGGGATGGGTTTGCTAGATCAAGTTGAATTGGCGGACCGGGCGGGCGCTTATCCCGACAAATTATCGGGTGGCGAGCAACAACGGGTTGCCATGGTGAGGGCCTTGATCCATCAACCTGCTTTGGTGTTGGCTGACGAACCGACCGGCAATTTGGATTTTGCCACCGGGGAGAAAGTGCTGGATTTGTTGGATAGTCTGGTCAGGGCGCAGGGGCGCACTTTAATCATGGTGACACACAGCCCGGAAGTGGCCCGCCGTGCAGATCGCTTGATTCGCCTGGTCGACGGACGTTTGGAAGCGGTCTGAGCATGGCTATCTTAGCGCGGGCCAATCGCCGTCATTTTCTCCGCCATCCCTTGCAATTGCTGTTGGCGATCATCGGCGTGGCCTTGGGTGTGGCGATGGTGGTGTCCATTGATTTGGCAGCAGAAAGCACGCATCGGGCTTTTTCGCTGTCGATGGAAGCCTTGACCGGACGCTACACCCACCATATCACGGGCGGCCCTAGCGGATTGCCAGAATCCTTGTTCACCCGTTTGCGGGTCGAGGAAGGTTTGCGTGAAACGGCCCCGGCCATTGAGGGCTATGTCACCGTCAACGATGGCAGCACCTTGAGATTGGCTGGGTTTGATCCCTTCTCCGAGCGCAATCTGCGCAGCCGTTTCGTCAAGGCAGCGAGGGGCGATGACGCGGTGAGGCTGCTAACCGAACCTGATACGGTGATGCTGTCGGCTGTGACTGGTCAGCGCTTGGGTATCCGCCCCAATGACCCGATGGCAATCACCGTCAATGGTCAACCCCATCAGTTAAAGGTGGTGGGTTATGTGGAAGGCGATGAAGCGCCTGACCCGGCACTGGAGGGCTTGGTTTTGGCGGACATCGCCACCGCGCAGGAGTTGTTGGGCAGAATCGGCGTACTGGATCGGATTGATTTGATTCTGGGCAACAGTCCAGCCCAAGAACGGCAGATTCGCAGCCTATTGCCCCCCGGCATCGAATTGGAAAGCGTGGCAGGGCGCAACTCCGCAACCCAGAACATGACGGCGGCATTTGAATTGAATCTACGGGCCATGAGTTTGCTGGCGCTATTGGTTGGCACCTTTCTTATTTATAACACAATGGCGTTTTCCGTGTTGCAACGTCGGGAACTGCTTGCCACTTTGCGTATCATTGGCGCGACTCGTGGGCAATTATTGCGAGAAATCCTGATCGAAGCGGCCTTGCTCGGCCTTTTCGGCGGGGTGTTGGGCTTGGCATTCGGAGTGTTGGCAGCTAAGGGTTTGTTGCACATGGTCACTCGCACCATCAACGACCTCTATTTTGTGCTGACCGTCACCGAATTCATGCCCGATCCGCTGATTTTGTTGCGAGGTTTGGCTTTGGGCGTTGCTGCTGCCGTCATCGCAGCCTTAGGTCCAGCCTTAGAAGCGGCTTGGGCTTCGCCTCTGGCATCCAAAGCCCGTTCGGGGGTGGAAAACAGGGCTAGGCGTGGAGTGCCATGGTTGGCAGTGGGCGGCATTTTGTCCATGCTTATCGCGATTTCCCTATTGCAAACGGAGAGTGCCGGGTTGGTTCCTGCCATCGCTGGCGTGTTTCTATTATTGCTGGGTTATGGTTTGCTGACGCCGTTAATGTTGCTAGGTTTCGCTTGGTCCACCTTGGTATTGGCGCGTTTGAGTAACACTTGGTTGCTACGACTGGCCGTTCGCGGCGTGGCGGCATCGGTCAGCCGGGCCGGACTTGCGATTGCCGCATTGACTATCGCCGTCGCGGTCAGTGTCGGCGTCGGCACGATGATTGAAAGCTTTCGCGGCACGATTGCCGAATGGTTGGATCAGATTCTACAGGCCGATATTTATATAGCAGCCCCCTCCACTGCTGCCCGTTACAGTCCGCCTTTGCCAAATGGTCTGCCAGAACAGCTAGGCCGCATCGATGGCGTGGATAAAACCGGCACGGGCCGGCGCATCATCATTTCAACGTCACTTGGCGAGAGTGAATTATTGGCGCTAGACCCGCCTTACTTAAACCAACCCGGATTTCGCTTCAAACAAGCAGACGGCAAAGTAGTGTGGTCGACCTTCCCGACAATGAAAGCGGTTTTTGTCTCGGAGCCTTACGCCCAACGACATCATTTGAAAGTGGGTGATAGTTTCGAACTGGTAACCGATTCAGGCCCGATCACGCTCCCGGTGGCAGGGATATTCTTCGATTACCGCTCGGATCAAGGCTTGATCGTCATGCACCGGTCACTTTATGACCGTCTTTGGAAGGATGGCGCGAATACCTCCGTGGGTCTGTATCTTAAAGCGGGGTTCGATTTGGAGAAGATCAGGCAGGAAGTCGGGCTTATCCTGTCCAGCCAGCAACAACCCTTAGTCGTGCGTTCCAATCGGGAAATTCGCGCCGCCTCCCTAGACACTTTTGAACGGACTTTTGCCATCACCCAAGTATTGCGACTGCTTGCTGTGGGCGTGGCGTTTGTCGGCATCCTCAGTGCGTTAATGGCCTTTCAATACGAGCGACGGCGTGAACTGGCCGTGTTGCGAGCCACTGGACTGACCCCGGCTCAAGCCGGCTGGCTGGTGCTGTTGCAAACGGGCTTCATGGGGCTGACGGCAGGATTATTGTCGATACCCTTGGGGCTTGCGGTTGCCGTTGCGCTGGTGCGGGTCATCAATCTGCGTTCATTTGGTTGGACTATGGACTTGGCCGTCTCCCTGCCACCTTTATTCGCTGCCATAACCTTGGCCGTGTTTGCCGCATTGCTGGCTGGCTTGTATCCGGCTTATCAAGTCATGCGGGTGGAACCTTCGGCTGCATTGCGGGAGGAATGAGCATGAATATCAAAATTTACCTGAGTAGCATTTTCCTCACCTGGGCCTTGCTTGCTTGTAACCAACAAAAAGCTACAGACGAGGGCGTGGCGGCGACCTTGCGCGAACCCGATTTTGCCGGATTCGAGCGAGCCTATGCACCTAGGACTTTTGATTTTCCTGCGGATCATGGGCCGCATCCTGATTTCCGTGACGAGTGGTGGTATGTCACCGGCAATCTGGACGGACCGAACGGTCAGCGATTTGGTTTTCAAATCACATTCTTCCGACATGGCTTAAAACGTGGGAAACCCAACCGGGCCTCTCAGTGGGCAGGCCAAGATGCCAATATGGCGCATTTCGCATTGACCGATGTGGAAGGAAAACAATACACGTCTTTCCAAAGGATTTCGCGTAGTGGTGTCGGGTTGGCCGGGGCGCAAACCGAACCGTTCAAAGTTTGGTTGGATGATTGGCGGATGGAAGCCAGCCCCGGTGGTGGGTTCCCTTGGCATTTTAAAGCCAGCCAAGCCGGGATTGAGCTTGATTTGAAATTGGATCCGCGCAAACCCCCGGTGTTAAACGGCAACCAAGGCTTGAGTCAAAAAAGCGCGGAACCCGGCAATGCCTCCTACTATTATTCCATTACCCGCATGGATGCAAAGGGTATGCTCAAGCTATCAGGAAAAGACATTCCGGTCCATGGTTTGGCCTGGCTGGATCGTGAATGGAGCACCAGCATGTTGGCAGATTATCAAGCCGGTTGGGACTGGTTTTCCTTGCAACTGGATGACGGAACGGACTTGATGTTCTTTCGCCTACGCCATAAAGATGGCAGTGACGACCCCACCAGCTCGGGTGTGTTGATTGCCCAAGACGGGCAATCCAGTCGCCTGGCCCGCGAGGAGGTGTTAATTGAGGCTTTGGGTTCTTGGGAAAGCCCTGCGGGTGGGGTTTATCCCTCCGGTTGGCGCTTGACCATCAAACCTACCAATCGAGTCATCACCATCCATCCGGTGCTGGCCGACCAAGAATTTCGTCATGATGCCCGCTATTGGGAAGGTGCGGTGGATGTCTTGGATGCAGTCTCCGGCAAACCCACTGGGCGAGGTTATGTGGAACTGACTGGCTATGCGCCCGGCAAAGTGGAAAGAAGCGGTCAGTAAACAAGGTTGACGCCATTTTATTGCATTGAATCCCCGCACAATTAAAGTGCCAAACGGGCTTATTAACTAGCCCATCCAAGTTTTCCAGTCATTCCCGATTATAGCAAGGAAAAACTTTGACACCCGGCACGTGCTTGCTGGCCCATTCAACCATGGCCTCAAGCATGGGCACAAGGTCACGCCCCTTGTCAGTCAGATTATATTGAAACCGTACAGGCTTATTGCTGTAGGCTTGCTTTTCCACCACGCCCATTGATTCCAAGCGTTTTAGCCTATTGGCAAGTATATTGGTGGGGATGCCCTCCGCGGATTGGGCAAACTCACCATAACGCGATTTGCCTAGAATAATATCCCGCACAATTAACAAAGTCCATTTGTCCCCAAACAAATCCAGCATATTGGCCACGGGACAGTGGGAGCGTTCAAATTCATTTCCTTCGGATTCATTCATAAGATTCGATAACCTTGAAAAATAGACTTGCAAAACAAAAGTGACTGGTCTACTGTATAAGCTTGCAATTTTGCAGTGACTATATCACTATTTAACACCGGAGTGACAAAATGATCGTATTACATCAGTTCGCCCGCACCTGGGGCATCCCGAATTTGGGTCAATTTTGCGTCAAGACCGAAACCTATCTCCGCATGACCAAACTTCCCTATGAAATTGTCGAGTCTTTGCCGTTTAAAGCGCCCCGAGGAAAGTTACCGTTTATCGTGGATGGATCTCATAAAATTGCCGATTCTAGGTTGATCGTCAATTATCTGGTAAAACAGTATGGCGACACACTCGATGCTCACCTCTCGCCTGAGGATAAAGCCACAGCAAAAACTTATCAACGGCTATTAGAGGAACATTTGTATTGGATTGGTATGATGAGTCGCTGGAGTTTCACTGAGTCAAACTGGCAGACTAACAAAGAGGCAATTTTCAATGTACTACCCCCGGTCGTGCGCGACTTGGGTGCTATTGTCTATCGCCGTCGCATCAATTCGCAACTTTTAGGTCATGGCACTGGGCGGCTGAGTTCACAGGAAGCATTCGATCTTGGCAAGGAAGATGTTGATGCACTGTCCTATTTTCTCGCCGACAAAGCCTATTTTCTAGGTGACAAGCCGACAAGCTTGGATGCCTCGGCTTATGGCATTTTAGTCAACACCTTGGCCTGCCCGATTGAATCCCCGCTCAAAGACCATGCCTTGACCCAAAAAAACCTTGTGACCTACTGCCAACGGATGCAGGAAGAGTTTTTTCCTGAGTTGCCATGGGTACTGACGAATAAGATCGCGTAAACAAGGTGTTACCAGTTCTTATTATCTTATCGGAGTAATCAAGACTGTCTGACTTTTGCATTGGCTTTTAAGCACATCAGCCGAGCATAATCTCGGCTGTAATGCCTTATCCATGCAGATTTTCACTTCGGAGAGCTTTCCACGTTTGCAATTGATGACGATTGAGTCCTTGGGTAGCTTTGGATTGGACTGCAAAAACCAGTCGGTCAAATCGCTAGGCGCAATACGCAGGGCAATCTGAGAAAACTTGAGTGCCGGCGGTATGTTAATGCTGGCAAAAGCCTTTTCTAGGGTACTGAAATATTCGTTGACACCAAGACCGCTACAGGTCCCATGCTTTTGCCATTCATGGCGCATGAGATCTTGACTGGGCATGATGGGCAATATCTCCTTAACCACAGATTCGGGTATGGGAGGCGGGTTTGCACTGCAATCTGACGGATAACCTTGCTCAAATTGAGGCCATAGTCCGTGAACAATGAATCCGAAGCGTTTTGAGACGCATTGCTCCCAAGATGCAGGGTCATTATTGAGCAAGCAAAAGGCTGGCGACCATGAGAGGGAAAGCAAATAGTAATCAAATTTTCCTCCTTGATTTAAACCACTCACAGTGCCTTCGTTGAAATATGGCAATGATATGGGAGAGGCTTGTTGTTTATGATGCCTTGCCATGGAGGGTATTGTAATCAGCACTCCTAACCCCAACAAAACCAGCGCCTTGAATAGGTTAGTTTTTTGACATCGCATTTTTCAATCCTCTTGCTCATCTTGTGGCAAAATATCACTGGGTAATTTGTCAATTATGATAAACCCCTGTCGCATAACGATTCTGGTAACAGTGGCTTAGTGTCAAATGACAATCAAGCCTGCCAGAGTTAATCAAGGTTCAATTCATACTGAAAAAAATTCATGATCATTCCTCACCGCGAACTTAGCCCCGAAGCCCTAGCCGGAATAATCGAAGATGTTGTCACCCGAGATGGAACCGATTATGGTGAAGTGGAGACTTCATTAGCACAGAAAGTCAATCAAGTTAAATCGCAACTGGATAAGGGCAATTATTTCCTACTGTTTGATACCGAGTTGGAAACCATTGCCATCGTAACCAAGGATCAGTTACCCCATTCTCTTTTGATTGATGATTGAATTTCTGAGCTTAGAGTGCCTGATTATCGATCAGTTGCTTGACTTGTTGCCTCAGTTCTTCCATGCCTTTTTGAAGCTCTTGCACTTGTATTTCCAAACTATCCAGCCTCTCACGACGGGTATCGCTGCTTTCAACTTCGCCAACTTCCAATGCCGGTGATGTTTGCACAATTGGTTTCCCACTGAACAAATGTGCATAGCGTTGTTCCCGCCTGCCTGGTTCGCGGGGCAGTTTAACCACCAATGGCTCTTCCCGGTTTGACAAAGCTTCAAGCTCGGCTTCCACTTCACTGACATCGGCAAACTTACACAAACGCTCGGAGCGGGTCCGCAATTCACCCGCAGTTTGAGGGCCGCGAAGAAACAATTCGCAGATAATGGCTACGGATTTGTCCGAAAGTTTCAGATCGCCGAAGTCGGTGTTACAGAATCGATGCTGATATTTGGTAACCCGGCTGCCATAGCCCGAAGCCCTGCTGACCATAAACTTTTTGATCAAACCATCAACCGTGTCTTGCACCGTGGATTCATTCAATTCCATGACAGGGTCGCGATTGGTTTTTTGGTTGCAGGCGTTGGTCAATGCGTTCAACGACAAAGGGTATTGGTCGGGAGTGGTGATGGACTTTTCGATCAAGCAAGCAATCACACGAGTTTCATGTAGGCTGAGATTCATATTCATGGTGACAACCCATTAAAAAAAATTGCGCCAATTATCCCATGATTCAAGCCGGCTTGCTAAAGCAATGGGCAGAAAATACACAACAATGCCTTTGGAGCGTGCATCAGTTGTCTTGGCAACCCGACAATGGCTGCAATGTTGTCGTTAATTGGCGACGCTGATTGGATGGCATTGGTTTCTCATTATGCACCTTGCTGATTCAAATAATAATTACAATAAGGTATGTTGTCGCTCCTTTAAATCTTCCCGTCTTGCTGGTTGCCATACGGCGACACTCGAATGCTTACTATTATTTTGGAAAAATCAATCAAATCTATCAAATAGATACGAAATTGTGCCTAACAAAAGGCAGTTTAGCCTAATAACAACAATCCTGCGTACATTCTATGATTATTGTTTCCGCTTGCACCAAGACTGATAACCTGTTTTCAGCCATATTTCTATTTGAGCCCTAGTATTAATGGCATGATTCCTGTGTCACTGAATAGGGGGGTTCGCTGCTTTGCAATGATGAGGTCATTGAAAGCAGTGAATCCACTTTTTTAAACTGAGTTACAGGAGTTTGTGTTATGAAACGTATACTCATATTTGTTTTATTTTTGATTAGTTCGCTCTCAACCAGCGTTTGGGCTCTTGACGATGTCAGATGTGGCGAGTTGCTGCCAAAAGGATTGGTTTTTTCAAAAGATTGCCTGTCCGTTGTGGGCACTGGCAAGCTCAACTTGTATACGCTGCCTTCCAAGACATCCACAGGCATGGTCAATGCTCTGGTCACCATGCCTGCGGGAACCAATGCCAAGTGGGTGGTGGATAAGGCATCGGGTACTTTAAAGGTTGAGACTGCCAGTTTAGGCATAGTCATTGGGGGAGGAACCGCCCCTTCGCAGCCCGTTATTATCAACTACCTCGGACAAGTCGCCAATTACGGCATAGTGCCTAACTCGTTATCTCCGTATGATGGCTTGCCACTCGACATTTTAGTCCTAGGTGGTCCAAGGCTCAGAGGTTCAGTCACTCCGGTCAAGCTAATTGGAGCGATTCAATTGACAGATGCGTGGGGTTCAGTAACTCACAAATTGTTGGCTGTGTTGCCGGGAACGTACTTGGGTGATAACGTTAATGATTTAGACGGCTTGGATGCCGTTGCACCTGGGGTCAAAACCATAGTCCAAACTTGGTTGGAAAATGCCTCTGGTGTACCATTGACTGCGACGATCTTAGACTTAGGGACTGCCTATGCTGTTTTGGATGCATCGGTTCCCATAGTGCTTGGAAACTAATGGGGTTCAATGACTGACTGGTTTTTGATTTCCTGATTGAGTATGTTGACATACCAAAACAAAGAATAAGTCGAAGATCAGGCAGGGGTAAACACAAGGCGTTCGTGCTGGTTATAAACTGGATTTCAAACAGATGGCTAAGGGGAAGGCTATCACAACGCGGACGCCTTGATTAATTGGTTCTTTTCATTTTCCCGGCAATGCTTTTTTGAAACCACCTACCATCATGCGACCGGCATTGCCCAATTGTCGCAGGATTAATTCCCACCTTTCCCGTTCAAATCCATCTTTTAAGCAACGCAGATAGCGCGACCTCCGAGCTTGAGGCAGTTGGGACGCGATGACCGCCCAAACCGCTTCAATATTCCATTCATCACCCGATTTAAAGCAAACCGCCTGCACCTGTTCCAATGGGATGAAAAGGGTTTCGGCAACATGTTCCATGCATAAACGTATTTGGCTTTCCTTGCTGCTTGAAGCTTGCTCGAAATTATAAGGTGGGTTCCATTCGCGGCTTGGACGAAGCAAGTCGATATGGGTGAGAACCACAATCACTGGCGGGGGAACTCGGTCTGGCGTTTTCGCATACAAAATGCGCAAAGATTCAAGAAATTGACGGTCGGCTGCTCGTCCGGCTTGAACGGCGGAGCAAACCAGCAACACAAGGTCCACCATTTGCAGTTCTGCCAAGTTTTCCTCCACCCAAGTGACATGGTCGCCATAGCCAGGACTATCGAAAATGATGCCGAGCAGTTCCCCCTCCTGTTCCAACCGATAGGGCAATAGAACTCGGGTTGAGGGCAATACATCTATGGGCGATTGCAATTGCCCGAACAAAGCATTGATAAGGCTGGATTTCCCTGCCTTGGTTTGGCCTGCCACGAGTATGCGCAGCGGTTCTTCCAACTGACTCTGCTGCAAGGCATCCGCGTTTTTCAAATCTTTGACCGATTGAAGGCTGATGTTTCCATGCTGGTTTGGGCTCATCCATAATTCCCCGCTGTACAGCAAGATGGCGTAATGCCCCAATCTTCTTGCCAAGGACTGCAACAGCCATTTTTCCAAATCACCCAGCGGGTAGCGGACGACACGCTTAAACAAGGCCATGCGCGACTTCTGCATAATGGCGGAAATGGGGCTTGCCAACATCCAGCTTATATCGCCCAAGACGCCCAAACTTTTCAGTTTTTCCTTCCAACGCCATAACACCAAACCATCTTGGATGCTGATGAGGTGGCTGGCAGGGACTTGACTGGTCAACAACTCGCGCATGTCATGACTGACGCGCTCAATCATGAGCAAAATGCTAGGCAAAGGCACCTCCAGTTCTGCCGCTTCCGAGCTTTGGTTGAACTGTTTTGCCACTTGCGAAATGATGCGCCTTGCCAAACTCATCAACTGGGCAGGGTCGCTGAGCGGATAATCGGATGGACTCAAGGACTCGGCAATTTTTTCGACCACTGCCCAAGCCTCCTCGGCAGCAGGCGAAACCAATCGTTCAGGATGAAATTCTGGAAATTTCGAGAAGTGTGAGACCTGCTGTTTGTTCAACCATAGCCCCGCCAAGCCTGACGCGCATAAAACAGCCAGAGCAATCCCGGCAAATGGATAGAATAGACCCTGCTGGCAAAGCCAGAAAACCCCTAACCCGGCCAACAATAGCAATAGAAAAAAGGCCACGAAGACCCACACAAACCAAAACCAAAGATTCCACATAGTCAGGTGTCCACCCCTTCCATTGAGCGGGACAAAATCGCCCCGCCTCGCTTAAATTCTTCCCGGTAAAGTGCATGCAACATTTTGGCAGAAAATACATGCCCCCTCAGCGTGCCAGCGAAATACAGGCAAAACACCCGGCCCAGCGCATAAGTCACCGTGGCCGTGTATATCCCCGCCACGCCTAAGGCGACGGTTTGACCATAAACGGGGATCAGCTTAGCCAACTCCCTGCCCCCTACCCCGGCTAAAGCACCCATACCGGCGGCACTACTGACTTCGGTGACGCTTTTCACAGTCAAGGTCAAGCCATAAATCGAAGCAATGCTGTGGAAAAGTTTGGCTTGGATCGCGACGGTCGTTGTCAAGCTCACTGCGGGAATGGGGATTGCCGCCGCCAAACCGGCAGCAACGGCAAAGCCGATGATATGAGGGTGGGCTTTTTTGGCATAATCATCGTTAAGCAAGTGGCGCTGTTCGCTTTGACGAAACAGGGCAAGCAAACCTAACGGAAATGTTTCTTCGATGGTATGCCATAGATTTTCGATCCCGTAATCGGCAGGTTTGTAACCATCTTCTTCCAGCGTGAAATCTAGCGGGACGAAATGATCGCCCAAGCCATCGAAAAGTTCACGTTGCTTGAGTAGCGACCTTGACAACCCGTTAGGAACCGCTAATTCGAACGGAGCCTGATGAAATGGGTACGGCATCACATGTTCCATTGCCCGGTTGGGATAACCTTCGTGGAGATGGGTTTGGGCGACGATTACCGGCCAGTCAGGGTGTTGTTTGCGGATTTTACGCACCGCCTCGATGACGCAATCTTGTTGATGATCCATCGCCTTGACGACGACAATTAGCAAATGGGCCTGCTGTTCGCACCAGCCCATATCGTCAGCGGGGTCATAATCGGTCTCAGCCAGGCCGCGTGTATCCAAAAAACGAACAAACGCCGTTTGGCGATCTGGATATTCGTAAAATCCTGCGGAAGCGGTGCAAGCTTGGAAGCCATTGCCAATCTCGGCGAGGCTGGACCCGGTCAGCACCCGGATAATGGATGTTTTGCCGCTTTGAGCCTTGCCCAACAGCCAAAATACCGGAATGGGCAGGTGTTGCCGCACCTCTTTGAGTCTGGCATTCAATTCATCTTCGGACAGGGAGGGATGCATAATCTGGCTGATCCACTTGCCCCAACCCTGGCGGGTGAATACCTTCATGTTTACCGCACACCCCAAGGCATGACCGGCACGGTAGAGATGCTATTGCTCGGCGTTCCTTTGATGATCTTACGGCTAATGGCGAGATAGACTAAAGTATTGTGCTTCTGATCCCAAAGCCGGGTAATATCGGTTGACTTGAAGAAAAGGGAAGTCCCTTCGGAAAATACCTTTTCGCTCGCTGGCATGGGTGATAGCAGAGTGATTGGGCCGGTTTGTCGGCAAGCCAAGGAAAACTGCGCGGGATCTTCCGCCAAGCCCAGTCCGCCGGAAATGCCACCTGCGTAGGCTTGGCTGACATGGCAAGTGACACCGGAAATTTTAGGGTCCTCGAAGGCTTGCACACAAACCTTGTTATTGGCCCCCACCAATTTCCATGTCGTGGTGACACAGCCAATTTCATCCGCGTTTGCCAAACTTCCATGGCTTAGAAGGGGGATTAAGCTGAGGATAATAGTGGGGATTCTTAGTTTGTTCATGTTTGTCTGTTCTCTCATTCGTCGTAGTGGATTGCCCGAATTAGACTATAAAGCCGGGACATGTTTCCCAACCATCATATCAATTGACCGACATGACCGACACGGCCCAGTGCTGGGCTGGTCGATGAACCGGTAAAAGAACAGGCGCTAAGCTTCGGGTGTAACCAAAATCACCGTCACATTATCTGACCCGCCAGCGACGAGCGCTGCGGCAATCAAATTGCCTACGCGCTGAGCATTGTCCTCGGTCTCCGCCAAAATCGAACTTATCGACTCATCGTCGACTTCGCCAGTCAAACCATCGCTGCACAATAGCAGGGTTTCTCCCAAGGACAAATCCCCTTCGACTACATCCACTTTGATCGTTTTACCGTCTATGCCCCCCACACCTAAGCCCTGAGAGATTAAATTCCGGGAGGGGTGGGTGGCAACTTCTGCTTCGCTGATTAAGCCTTGGTCCAACAAGAGTTGGACATAAGAATGGTCTTTGGACAAACGCTGCAAATCCGCGCCATTCCAGCAATAGGCCCGACTGTCCCCGACCCAACCGATTTGATAATGCAGGTCTTCCAGCTTCAAGGCCACCACCGTAGTGCCCATGTTCCAGCCGCCCTTGCCCTGTCCGGTTGCGTTACGGATAGCCGTATGCGCTTGCTGGATGGCATCCGATAGGTTGTTGCCAAGTTTTAAACTTGTCGGAATTTCTTCGATGGCGAGGGCGCTAGCGACTTCACCCGCATGATGACCGCCCATCCCATCAGCCACAATCCACAAGCCCATTGTGGAATCCGCGAACAAGGCATCTTCATTGGCTTCGCGCACCAAACCAGTGTGAGTTTCATAGGCTGCGTTGATGTTTATTTTTGAATTCTGCATTTCTTCTCTCGTTATACCCATACACTTGATGATTTGCTTCGCGCATCGACACTTGAATTAGTTAAAATTAGTGCCATATTAGGCTTTTAGGCATTGAATTCCGACTCTCGATGAGAACGGCAAGCCGGATTTGACACTACAAAGTAGAATATACAATCGACACTCTCTAGCCAGATAAACATTCTAGCGTAGTTTAAACGGTAAGATTTCTTGCAATCGAAGAATATAGCGTAAAATCAACATCCATAATAACCAACCCAGCCAAACTGGAGAAATCCCATTGTTTAAGACTCTATCACTTGCCATTTTTATTGGTTTGATTTTCGTAGGCTGCCAATCCAAACAGGGAAAGGAGAACCCAACAGCCAGCAATACCCAGCCAATCCAGACGGATTCGGCTCCAATCGATCAAGAATGGAAGCCTTCCACCTTGTCCGATGCCACCATTGCCAATGCCAATACCGCAGTGCTGAACTATAACAAATGCTTGACCACGGAAACTAAAGCCAGGGCAGCCGATAGGGGAGACCCGCGTGCCATTACCAATACCATACTAAAAAGTTGTGAGAGTTTATTGTCTGCCATCAAGACCGCTTTTGATGCGGAAAATGTTCCCGCTGTCATCAGCGAGCGTTACATGCGTAAAACCCGTAGCCATGGCCTTCAAGCTGTCTTGCGAACCGTCATGGGTGTCCATGCCGAGCGAGCAGGTAATGAGGCAGAAGCTGCCGCCAAAGGCGCAACCCATTAACCACAAATCAAAACGCTCAACCCATTGAGGAGCCTAATGAATATAGACCTTACCCTGATTCCTAGCACGTTCGATGCAGTCCATGCCGGATTGCTCGCCACTGTCGCCGGATTGTTGCTGCTGCAAATTCTATTACTGACGTTTGCTGTCATAGCCATGCTTAGGAGGCGCGAAACAACGTCCGAAGCTAAAACCATTACGATAGAGAAAGTCGTCGAAACCGCACCAAAGCCGGTTGCCCCAAAGCCAGTCGCGGCAGAAATCAAACCTGAACCTAAGCCGGAACCGGCGCGAGTGAAGCCGGAAACGGTCTACATCAAGGAATACACCCCGGATGCGGCACTGCAATTGTTGGGCTTGCTGCAAAAAGAAGCCCGCTTCATTGATTTTGCCCAAGAAGATGTCAGCCAATATACAGATGCCGACATTGGGGCGGCGGCTAGGGTGGTGCATGAGGGTTGCCGAAAAGTGTTGCGACAACATTTTGAACTGGAATCCGTGCGCACTGAAGCTGAAGGCAAGCGCATTACCCTACCCAAGGGTTTCGATGCCGGCAGCATTCGCATCACCGGCAATATCGTCGGTCAGGCCCCATTCAACGGTACTTTGGTGCATCGCGGTTGGAAGGCGACCGAGGTTAAATTGCCCAAAATCACTGAAGGCCATGATGTCAAAATTGTCGCCCCGGCGGAGGTTGAGCTATGAGTGATAATGCCCGTTTTTCCGTAGGCATAGACCTAGGCACGACCAATAGTGTCGTATCTTACTTGGAACTGAGCCAGTGCGATGGCGAACATGCCCCGTTGGAGGTGTTGGCAATCCCTCAGCTTACCAGTCCGGGCTTGGTTGGGGAAAAGAACCAGCTACCCTCATTCGTCTACCAAGCCCATGAATCGGAATTGGCCGAAGGGGATGTTGCCCTGCCGTGGGACGACAGCCCTGATTCCATCGTCGGTGAAATTGCCCGCCAATTGGGGAGCAAAACCCCCATACGCTTGGTAGGCAGCGCCAAAAGCTGGCTCTGCCATAGCGGCGTGGATTGCCGTTCCGCAATTCTGCCGGTGCAATCACCCGAAGAAGTGCCGCGCATTTCCCCGTTGCAGGCTTCCGTCGATTATTTGCGTCACATGCGCGACGCCTGGAATGACAAGTTTCCCGAAGACCCGCTTTGCGATCAGGAACTGGTCATCACCGTGCCCGCGTCCTTTGACCCGGCGGCTCGCGAACTGACGGTTGAAGCCGCCCATTCTTTAGGTTTGCGCCAAACCATTCTGTTGGAAGAACCTCAATCGGCTTTGTACAGTTGGATTCAGACCAGTGAAGGCAGTTGGCGTAAGCAAGCCAAGCCCGGTGATGTGATTTTGGTCGTTGATGTCGGCGGCGGAACCACCGACCTTTCCTTGATCGCCGTCACCGAAGAGGAAGGTAATTTACAGCTTAATCGAATCGCCATCGGCGACCATATTTTGCTGGGCGGTGACAATATGGACTTGGCTTTGGCCTATGTCCTCAAGATGAAATTGGAAAAGGAGGGTAAACGGCTGGAACCTTGGCAATTGCAAGCCTTGATGCACGGTTGCCGGGATGCCAAGGAAACTCTGCTTTCCGATGAGGAAACCGAAGAAGTCGCCGTAGTCGTGCCTAGCCGTGGCTCCTCGCTCATTGGCGGAACCTTGCGAACCGCCCTGACCCGTGAGGAAGTGGCACGCACCTTGGTGGAAGGTTTCTTCCCCAAGGTCAATGCCTCCGACCGTCCGGCGGCGCAGACCCGCACAGGTTTGACCACGCTAGGTTTGCCCTACGCCAAAGATGCCCGCATCACTTGTCATTTGGCGGCTTTCTTGGCCCGACAAGTCAATGCGACCGAGGAACTGGCTGGTTTCAATCCTCCCCCTGATGCGGCATTTATCCACCCTACCGCGCTGTTACTCAACGGAGGCGTGTTCAAGTCCGAGTCTCTCGCCAACCGCTTGCTTGATGTGCTGAACCATTGGCTGGAAGAAGAAGGCGCACCCGAAGCCCGCCTATTGGCCGGGGCCGATTTGGACTTGGCGGTGGCGCGAGGTGCTGCTTATTATGGCTATGTGCGCCAAGGCAAAGGTGTGCGCATCCGTGGCGGTACGGCAGCGGCCTACTATGTCGGCGTGGAAAGCGCGATGCCGGCCGTGCCGGGATTCCCCCCGCCACTGGAAGCCCTGTGCATTGCCCCGTTTGGCATGGAGGAAGGAACCGGTGCGGAACTGCCGCACGACGAATTTGGGCTAGTGGTCGGCGAGCCGGTGCGTTTCCGCTTCTTCGGTTCCAATGTGCGTCGTGACGACGTGGTCGGCACTCGTTTGGATTACTGGGACGAAGGCGAATTGCAAGAACTCAACGAAATCGAAGTGCATTTGTCGGCGGAAAACCGCCGTTCCGGTGAAGTCGTGCCAGTTCATTTAGCCGCCCAAGTGACGGAAGTTGGGACCCTGCAACTGGAAGCCGTCGCCACTGGCAACGGTGAGCGCTGGAAAGTGGAATTTGACGTGCGTGGCGGTGGCGAAATCCTTACCGATGACGAACCCACCAGTTTTGACGACGTGCCAGAAAACCCTGTCGAGTTCTTGGAGGAGGAAGAATCTGAATCCGAAGAGGAATCAGAAGAGGGGTCGGAGGAGATTTCTGAAGACGAGTCTGAACAACCTACCGAGCAAGCACAACCAGAAGGTCAACCAGTTAAAAAGTCTTTGTGGCCATTTAAATAACTAGGTTGTTGAAAGTGCTTTAAGGTCAGATGGCATTAAAATACGACCAAGGAACCTTGAAAGGTTTCTAGCCATTAGCCGGGGGTTGAGTGAAGCGACACCCCCGGTATATATGATAATGAAGGTGACCTCAGTATGAAAAAACTAGTTATCGACCTTGAAGACCTCATTATAGCCCTCACTTCAAATTTTGACTCGTTTGAGGGTGCATATTTTTTGGACACGGAATCTGGCGAACTCATTTTATATAGCGAGGAGTTCGCGGAAGACCCTAGCTACGGAATTCCTGAAGATATCGAGGACAACCCCCGCTATTTACACATCATCCCGCTTCGTTCTCATGATACCTTCGTCATCATGGAAGATTTCATCGATACTCTGGGATCGAATGCCATGGCAGACCGCTTGGCAAACGTATTAAAAGGCAAAAAACCTTTTCGACGTTTTAAAGACGCTTTATATGAGTATCCCGATCTGCCTGACCGGTGGTTTGAGTTTGAACATATCGCTTTGACCCATATGGCTGAGGAATGGTGCAAAGACAATAATATTCAACCAATTTGGAAAGATACCACTAAGGAAAAGAAACTTTAAACCTGTGAAATACTCGAAAAAACTCGCCCAAAACTATTCCGCCAATCGGTCAGAATATAATGACACCGATCCTATTTTGTTTGCTGAGTTGGAGTCAGTGGGTTTGGTTGGCAAACGGATTATCGACATTGGTTGCGGCGATGGCAGTCATGCCGCATGGCTGGCTGAAAGAGGGGCAAGTCAAGTCATAGGCGCTGATCTGAATGAATCCATGATAGTGCTAGCCAAGGAAAAAACGAGAATTTGGGACAATTTGAGTTTTTTATTAGCCGATGGCAGCAAACTGCCGATTGCCAGCGAATCCATGGATAGAGTAGTATCAAACTATGTGATTCATTATTTTCCCCGAGCCGTCCATATTTTTAACGAAATCTCCCGTTTGTTGAAAGATGACGGGTATTTCATAGGAACCTTTAATATTACCGATGTGGAGAAGGGTTTTGAGTATTTATACAATCAAGACATGCCTATTCGTTTGCAACATCGCCATGGCTCGGTGCTGATTAAAAACCTAATCAAACCTCGTGAAGAGATCGAACAAGCAATCGCCGATTCTGCGTTGATTGTCCTCAAAGAACTGGAAATCAATAATCTGCATTCTGTGGTGGATGAATCCTACCCGTATAAACAATATATCAGAAAACAATCGGTGCTAATGGTTTTGCAGCGGGTTAAGCGGAGTGTGTGATCCTGTTCGGTATAAAGATAAGTTTTATTTCATTTTAGATAGGTATTATTATGATATTGTCTGAGGCAGATAGTAAAAGGTTTTACCAAATTTGGTGGCCTTTGCTTAAATATGTCAATTCTCAACAAAATATTGTTGAGAATTTTCCAGAAAACCCATTGGTTGAAAATGTCAATCTGCAAGATGCGATAAAAATTCGCAACGTCATGTGGAATTCCCCCGATTTATTGGATAAGTTTATTCAAATCAACCCAGCCCAATTGGCGGAAAACGATTTGGAATTGGCTGCCAGTTGGAGGGATAGGTTTTCCAGCCAGTTTGTCATTATTCGCCATCTGAAAAAATATTCCGTTTTTCTCCGCTGCGATGAACAGCCCGACGCATTTGGGGTATTGGGCATTATCAGCCCCTTGCATGAAATCGTGGGTCATTCTGTCCCCGTCATGGTGGAGACTGTGTTGCTTCCATTCGAAAATAAAATCATCTACGACGGACTCATCATACCGTATTCAGTCAGTTTTGGGCCTGGCCTACGTACCCGTTTTAATCATGTTTATCGCACGGCACAGGAACTTTGCAGGGTAAAAACGGCTCTGAAGTTCGAAGACTCAGTTGAGGAGAAGATGGATGCCGTTGCCAAAGGCAACCAAAAAGTATTGCTTGCTTTCCACAAAGATTTGGCAGCTTCCGGTTTGGGTGACAAGAAACTGGAAGAACATTTTGAAGTTGTGGAGAACTTCGTCAAAACCTATTTGTTGCAATCAAGCCCACCGTGTTCCTTGCTAAATATTTCAGTTGAGCTTTTAGATCAATACTTTCGTGAACAAGGTAAAAAGGCCAACCGAGTCAGTTTCAAGCGTTTGGTCCGTTTTCTTTATAATTCGGGGCGCATCGACTGGGAAGCTGAAAAGGTTTTAGTGGATTATCTAAAAGGACTTTAAAACCTCAAACTCTTGATGATTTATTCACCCTTACGCCATTGCTGACCACTATGCCCGAAACATCGAACCATCAAGCCCGGTATCTTGTCGGCATTGATTTGGGCACTACCCACACCGTGGTGGCCTATACTGATACAGACCAAAGCGGAAAAACCAACATTGATATTTTTAACATTGAGCAATTGACCGCACCCGGAGAAATCACTTCCCTGCCCTTGCTGCCTTCGGTCCGCTATCATCCCGCTGTTGAGGAAATGGCAGAAGTGGATACGCGACTGCCTTGGAACGATGACGACGAGGAAACGCGGCCCGTTATTGGTGAGTTGGCTCGAATATTGGGTTCCAAAACGCATGGGCGCACCATCACCAGTGCCAAAAGCTGGTTGTCACATGGGGCAGTTGACCGCAATGCCCCCATTTTGCCTTGGGGCGCTGCTGAAGGCATCTCAAAAATTTCACCTGTGGAGGCCAGTGCCTCTTATCTTGCCTATGTCCGGGCTGCTTGGAACCGGGCTTTTCCCGGTTTCCCTCTGGAAATCCAAGAAATCGTGGTCACCGTGCCTGCTTCTTTCGACGAAGCCGCACGAAGCCTGACGATAGATGCAGCCCATAAAGCGGGTTTGCCTAAAATCCGATTATTGGAAGAACCGCAAGCGGCCTGTTACGATTGGGTTTGGCATCATCGCAAAACCTTGTCCGATGATTTGCATGGGGTGCGTTTGCTGTTGGTGGTCGATGTGGGGGGTGGCACTACTGATCTGACGTTGATAAAAGTGGAACCGGGGAAGAAAGAACCAAAGCTGGTCAGGATCGGGGTGGGTGATCATTTAATGTTGGGCGGCGACAACTTGGATTTGACTTTGGCCCATATTGTCGAGCAACGCCTGTCATCCGCCCAGCGACTTCGGGCGGCTGAGCTTTCCCAAATCGTTGAGCAATGCCGTCAAGCGAAGGAGAAGTTGTTAGGTGACAACGCACCAGCTTCTGCATCCGTCACGCTGCTAGGGTCGGGTTCCAAATTGATCGGTGGGGCGCGTTCGACCGAGTTTGAGAGGGATACTGTCTGCGAGGTCGTACTCGATGGTTTTTTTCCGATGACTGACTTGCACGAGCTGCCAGACCGCAAACGCAGCGGGGTTGTGGAGTTTGGTCTTCCGTATGCACCTGACCCTGCCATCAGCAAACATATTGCCGCATTTCTTCATCAGCATCGATTGGCGATGACCGAAGCCTTGGGTGACGACGGCTTAGCATTGCCTGATGCGGTGTTGCTCAACGGGGGCATGTTTTTAAGCCCGGTGATTACCGAGCGCTTGCTCGCTTTGTTAGGTTCTTGGCGAAAAGGCTCTTCGCTGCACCATTTGCGCAATGACCGCCCCGACCAAGCGGTTGCCCATGGTGCGGTCGCTTATGGTTTGGCGCGTCGAGGCTTGTCGGTAGGTAAGATTGGAGGCGGTTCTGCCCGCACTTACTTCCTGTTGATTGATGCGGAAAGTGATGATGTCCGGCAAGGAATTTGTCTCTTGCCTCGTGGTAGCGAGGAAGGCATGGAAATAGTCCTCGCCGAGCGCAGTTTTGCCCTGACTTTGGGTGTCCCCGTGCGTTTTCACTTGGTTGCTTCCGTGGCTGACAACCACTGGAAGCCTGGCGACATTGTGGATATTGACGGCGAACAGTTCACCCCCTTGCCGCCATTAGCCGCAGCTTTAGACAGGGAGAGCCAGGGCCGGGAAGAGGTTATTGTTAGGCTTGCAGCCTCTCTGACCGAAATGGGGGCATTGAAAATCCAATGCATCGATGCGACTGATTCTGACCGGCGTTGGAATGTGGAATTCCAACTGCGCCAATATCATTTCGCGCCACAAGTGTTCAGTCAGAATGAACTCCCTTCCAAGGCTGCCGAGGCCGTGGATTTGATTCGGATGGTGTTCGGAAAAAAATCCCGCACTCTTGACTCCAAGCAAGTCAAGGGATTACGCAATGATCTGGAAAAAATGCTGGGTAGGCGAGAGACATGGGATCCTCCTCTCTTGCGGGAACTGTTTGCAGCCTTGTTGGAAGGGATGCCTCATCGCCGCCGCAGTGAGGTTCATGAACGCGTTTGGCTTAGCCTTACCGGATATTGCCTCCGTCCCGGTTTTGGCTATCCTTTGGACGACTGGCGAGTGGAACAAATTTGGTCAATCTATGAGTCGGGAATCCAGCATCAAAATGAGAGCCAAAACTGGACAGAGTGGTGGACGCTTTGGCGGCGAATTGCGGGTGGTTTGAATGTCGATGCGCAAAGTAAACTGTTTGCTGCTGTGGCAGATTTTATCAACCCTGATAAAGCCAAGCGTGGAAATCTACCTGTCTTGGCGAAAAAACGTGGCTATGAAGACATGTTAAGGCTTTCCGCCGTGTTGGAACGCCTACCATTGGGTGACAAGACGCTACTGGGAGGCTGGCTGCTGAGCAGGCTAAACAAACCCAATGAACCGGCTGAGGTGGGTTGGGCGCTTGGCCGCGTGGGTGCGCGCATCCCTTTCCACGTAGGCATGGACGGAGTGGTTCCTCGTGAAACTGTCGAGGCATGGCTCTCGACTATTTTTGACATTGATTGGAAAAAAGTGACAACAGCCGGATTTGCTGCGACCTTGCTCGCCCGCATGACAGGTGACAGGGAAAGGGATGTAGGCACAGACATGAGGGCAAAAGTCATCGAACGCTTACGCATAGCCAAAGCACCCGAATCGTGGATGGGGATGGTCAAGGAAGTGAAGGAGTTGGACGAGGCAGATGAAAAACGTATTTTTGGCGAAGCGTTGCCGCCGGGATTGAAGTTGCTAGGCTAACGGTCACTTCCATTAAGTTAAGGATTTCCCGTTTGCCAGCGTTGGAGTGCAAGATTTATCTTGCATGTATTTTCAAGAGTTTGCGCCCTATGCAAGATAAATCTTGCACTCCAATTTTGGCTTAACTTAATGGTAGTGAGGCTAACGGTGGGTAGGAACGCCTACCCACCCCTGACTTTAGAAATTTTAAATGTCGGTCGGGTTAGCCCACAAAAATAGGTAAGCCGCCGCTGCACCACCTAAAAACTCTGCAATCAAATACAGCCAGATATTGGCTATGTCCGTCAAATGTAGAATGGCAATACCCAATGCCACACCGGGATTGAATGCGCCGCCGGAAATGCCGCCGACCGCAAATGCGCCGGACAACACGGTAAAGCCGATGGCTAGGCCGTAATTTGAATTGCCAGCGGTGTCTTTTGAGGTTGCAGTGTTGAGGACCACCCAAACCAAGGCAAATGTGAACAAGAATTCGGCCAAAAATTGCGGGCCAATGTTCAGCGCCATGGGTACTGGAGGCAACTCTGGGTGAACAAGATAGCATACCGTCACTGCGGCAAGCGCTGCGCCAAAAAATTGTGCAGCCATGTAAATTGGGGCGTCGGCCCAAGAACAGCGTCCTCTCAGCGTTACACCCAAGGTCACGGCAGGATTAAAGTGACCGCCTGAAATATGCCCCCCCGCATAAATCATGACCATCAAAACCGAACCTATGGCTAAAGGAGGGATCATGCCCGCACCCCCCGTGAGAACCGTGCAGCCTACGGTCAATACTAAGAAAAAAGTACCAATCAACTCAACTACATATTTTTGCATTAATTTTTACCCCTTGATTGTGTTTTTTTTCGCCTGACATTCCGCTACAAGAAAAGCTTGAAAATCGGAGCATGAGACTCGAACCCTGACGATGGGCAAAAATATTCTACTATAAAATCTCGTCAATTCAAGGTAATACTGTTTGAATTAAGCTTTGCAAAAGATTGTTGAGGTGGATGATGGCAAGGATCAAGAAACTGCTGTAAGATTTTCTTGTCTTAGACATGATTCAAACCACAAACTAACGGAGCTTTAACTATGAGTCGCTACCAAAGCATAACCCGCGTCGAACCGGGCATTCTGGAAACAAATAAGGTGTTGCGCAATACCTACGCCTTGTTGGCGATGACGCTTTTGTTCAGCGCTGCCGCTGCGGGCTTGTCCATGACCCTGAATCTGCCCTATCCGGGCTTCATTGTCACCATCGCAGTCTATTTTGGGTTGTTGTTTCTGACCAACAAGTTCAGTAATAGTGCTTGGGGGATATTATTTGTATTTGCCTTGACGGGATTCCTAGGGATGACCTTAGGCCCCATCCTGAACTTTTACATTCACAGCATCCATAATGGAGAGCAACTGGTCATGACCGCACTGGGCGGCACTGGCCTGATCTTCGTCGGCCTTTCAGCCTACGCGCTCATAAGCCGCAAAGATTTTAGCTTCATGGGTGGAATGTTGATGGCGGGCATCCTCGTCGCATTCTTAGCCGGCATTCTCACTTTGTTTTTTCCTATGCCGGGCTTGCAAATTGCCGTATCAGCTATGTTCATATTGCTGATGTCCGGTATGATCCTGTTCCAAACGAGTGAGATTATTCATGGTGGAGAAACTAACTACATTCTTGCCACGGTGACACTCTACGTTTCCATCTTCAACCTGTTCACCAGCCTGTTGCAACTTCTGGGTATACTGGGTGGGGACGATTGAACAGTTAAGTACTGTTAAAGATTGTCTATTCTTTGGCAGTCGACCCAATAGGTCAATAAAAAAGGGGCTTAACCGCCCCTTTTCTATGTCTACCTTTTAAAGGTCATGATTGTTCTTCCACCGCCTTCATGCTGAGGCGTACACGGCCTTGGCGGTCGATTTCCAATACCTTGACGCGAACCACGTCGCCCTCGGCTAATTTGTCACTTACTTTTTCGACATGCTCGTCGGAAATTTGAGAAATGTGAACTAAGCCGTCCTTGCCTGGCAGCACAGTGACGAAGGCACCAAAATCCATCAACCGGACAACCTTACCCTCATAGATTTTACCGACTTCGACTTCCGCCGTAATGGCTTCAATGCGACGACGCGCTTCAGCACCCGCTGCCCGATCAACAGAAGCCACCTTGACTAGGCCATCATCCGTGATGTCGATGCTTGCCCCGGTTTCTTCGGTGATGGCGCGGATGGTGGCACCTCCCTTGCCGATGACCTCACGAATCTTACTGGGGTCTATGGTGAAGCTGATGATGCGTGGCGCGTAATCGGACATTTCATTGCGGGGAACGGAAATCGCCTCCGCCATCTTGCCTAGGATATGCAGGCGACCTTCCTTCGCCTGATCCAAAGCGACCCGCATGATTTCTGGGGTGATGCCGTCAATTTTGATGTCCATCTGCAAAGCGGTCACACCATTTTCTGTCCCTGCCACTTTGAAATCCATGTCGCCAAGATGATCCTCATCACCCATAATGTCCGAAAGTATGGCGAACTTATCGCCCTCCTTAATCAAGCCCATGGCTATGCCTGCCACGGGGGCTTTGGTCGGAACGCCAGCATCCATCAAGGCTAGGCTGGAACCGCAAACGGATGCCATCGAACTAGAGCCGTTAGACTCGGTGATTTCAGATACGACCCGCACGACATAAGGGAATTCTTCCTGATTAGGCATCACGGCTTGAACGCCCCGCTTGGCTAGGCGGCCATGACCAATTTCGCGACGTTTCGGTGATCCGATCTGTCCAACCTCACCCACACAGTAAGGGGGGAAGTTGTAATGTAGCATGAAGGAGTCTTTGTATTCCCCATCAATCGCATCAATCAATTGAGCGTCACGACCGGTGCCCAAGGTGGCGACGACAAGCGCTTGGGTTTCACCGCGAGTAAACAATGCAGAACCATGAGTACGTGGCAACACACCTGTACGTATGCTGATAGGACGGACGGTTCGCACATCACGACCGTCGATGCGTTTGCCATCATTAAGGATATTATTGCGGACGGTTTCATATTCCAAATGTTCCAAGCAACCGCGAACATTCTTTTCCAAAAACTGCCCTTCAGTGGTCAAATCCTGCACTACCTTGGTACGGATTCCTTTCAAGGTTTGCTGGCGATCCATTTTGTCGGCTATCCGATAAGCTTGGGAAACAGGCTCCTTGCATGCCTCTGCGACGGCTTGACGTAAGGCTTCATCCGGTTCGGGAGGTGTCCAATTCCAAACGCTTACCCCAACCTCTTTGACCAAGTCGTGAATTGCGCCGATGGCAATTTGCATTTGCTCATGACCAAACAGCACGGCGCCGAGCATGATTTCTTCCGACAGCATCTTGGCTTCAGACTCGACCATCAACACCGCTTTTTCGGTGCCAGCAACCACTAGATCCAATTCGGAGTCTAGGATTTGGGTTTTGGTCGGGTTGAGCAGATATTTTCCGTCTTGGTAACCCACCCTCGCGGCGGCGATTGGACCTTGAAATGGCATTCCCGAGAGGCTGAGTGCCGCAGACGCGCCTATGATCGAGGGTATATCCGGGTCAACCTCAGGATTGAGAGAAAGGACGGTCGCGACGACTTGCACTTCGTGAGTGAAGCCTTCGGGAAACAATGGCCGGATGGGCCTATCGATCAATCGTGAGGTGAGCGTTTCCTTTTCGCTTGGGCGCCCCTCGCGCTTGAAAAACCCGCCGGGAATTCTGCCCGCCGCATAGGTCTTCTCTTGGTAATTGACCGTAAGAGGGAAAAAATCACCCTCCCTGACAATGTCCTTGAGGCCGACCACGGTGACAAGCACTACGGTGCCGTCCATTTCAACCAACACGGCTGCGTCTGCTTGGCGCGCTATTTCGCCGGTTTCCAAGGTGATGAGATGGTCGCCGTAGTTAAATTCTTTCCGAATCGGGTTCACTGTTTTTTTCCTTTTTTTACAAGCCGAATACAGGGTTGTTCTTAAAATTATTTACGCAAGCCAAGGCGTTCAATGAGGGTGCGGTAGCGGTCATTGTCCTTACGCTTGAGGTAATCCAGCAGTTTGCGGCGTTGATTGACTAAACGCAACAGACCTTGGCGTGAATGGTGATCTTTCTTGTGCAATTGAAAGTGGGGTGCCAAATGATTGATGCGTGCGGTGATCAAGGCAACTTGGACTTCGGGGGAACCCGTGTCGGCCGGGGCACGTTGGTAATCTTGCAGAATGGCCTGTTTTTCAACAGTTGTATAGGGCATTTCTTAAACTCCAAAATAATCGGTCTATCAAAACAGTGTATTCTAACGTTTTAGGTAGCTAGGAAACAAGGTGAATTAAACTTTATGTATTCATTTATGCCTATCCTTGAGCATTTGCGGGGGTTCTGGTCTCTTTGACCAGCCGTTTTGGTGCGATCAAGCCATCCTCGTTGACTTCGCCAACGCCTAAGAAAGCGCCTTCCCGTGTGAAAAGCCTGAGCAAACCGTTGGTGGGGGCGTTGGGGGCAAACACGGCTTGACCCCTGCGTAAAAAAAATGCCAATTCGGGGGATAGCTGGAAAATGGGAAGCTCATCGGCAATGGCGGATATTGGCAACAACAAAGACAGCCTCTGTTCGTCCGAGAGTGTTTCCAAGTAGTCGATGGTCACGGCCTGCCCTAGCTCAAACGAGCTGCCCACTGCCGTGCGGCGTAATTGGGCCACATGACCTCCGCAACCAATGGATTGACCAATATCCACGGCTAGGCTGCGTATATAGGTTCCTTTCGAGCAATGGACATCAAGGTCGAGAAAGTCAGCACCCAATTCAAGCAGCCGCAATTCATAAATACTGATCCTGCGCGGTTCGCGCTCCACTTCGACCCCCTTGCGGGCAAGGTCGTACAGTTTTTGGCCCCCTCGCTTAAGGGCGGAATACATTGGCGGAATCTGGTCGATTTCGCCCCGGAAGGTTTGCAGAATGGCTTCCAATTCATCCATGCCCAGCTTGGGAACTGGCTTTTCTTCCACTATTTCGCCTTCAATGTCGGCTGTTGTGGTCGTTTGGCCCAAACGGACTCGCACTCGATAGCGTTTGTCAGTGTTCAGAATAAAGCCGGATAACTTGGTTGCCTCGCCTAGGCACAAGGGCAACAAACCAGTGGCAATGGGATCAAGGCTGCCGGTATGACCCACTTTGTTAGCCTGGAACAGGCGCTTGACCCGTTGCAGGGCGCCATTGGACGACAGGCCGGGGCTTTTGTCCAAGAGCAACATGCCGTCAATATCACGGCCTGTTTTGCGTCGGCTCACGGGGTGTCTTCCTTGGATTCGGCATCACCCTCCGCTGGTTGAGTCGTTTTGATGCTGCCGAGCAACTCTTCCATCTTCATGCCGCGCTCGATGGAATCGTCATAGATGAAGCGCAATTCGGGCATGACTCGAAGACGGATGCGACTGCTCAGGGCATAGCGAATCTTAGGCGCTTGAAGGTTGAGGGCTTTCACGCACTTTTGTGGTGTTTCTGCGGACCCTAGGAAGCTGACATAGGCTTTTATCAAAGACATGTCGCGGGTGGCTTCCACATCGCTGAGTGTCACCATGCCAAGCTGCGGGTTCTTAAACTCAGTCCTCAGCAATTCGGCCAGTTCGCGTTTGACTTGTGCGGCGACGCGGTCGCTGCGGAAAAATTCTCTAGGCATATTATATAAACAAAAATGGTTTAACCGAGGGGATGATACGTTCCAATTCAGGCTTGTTATGCCTAAGCAATGCATGATCCCATAGCTCAGAAATGTTGTCTGTGCAATTCTTAGCAAATTCTTCGCCTAATTTTTCTAAACTCACACCAAGTTTATTGGACAAATCTTTAGGTTTCTTAGATAAGACTCCTAGCACAAAAACCCTATCGCTCAAGTCTGCTGGAATTCTATTCCTGTTTTTCTCAAACCGATCTGTGTCGTTGTCAAAATCAATTAGCAAAACTATTCTACACTTTGGATATTTTCGCATTCGCACGGCATAGGTATCAGTAATGCTATCAAAAGCTTTAGACCATCCACGCGCCAAATCTAAAACTTGTAAACTATTACGATTGACACTTGCTCCTTGCAAAAATCCATTTACAACCTGCCGCCACTCGTCGTCTTCTGGCATTACCAATAAATGAGGTTCTTCCCTGTTTATGGTCATAGTATGTCGCCAAGAATCAAGGCATTCACAAGATCACCCTGCAATTCGCCACTGGAGACAAAATCAGCAAGCAATTTTGATCGAGTTGGCTCCAAGTGACTATCCCGAAATAGCGCTAAAGTATTCTCATCGGAAAATTTTCGGATGGCTTCTGGGTTATGCGAGGTCATGAAAATTTGAGCGCCATCCTTAAAAACTCGCCGCAACGCAGTGATAAAATGCCCGACTTCATGCAATGCGAGATAGTTATCTGGCTCGTCCCAAAAACAAAATAGTGGCCCATAGAATTTGTTAGCGGCCAGCACGACAGCGCAAATAAAGAAGCACTTTTCACCATCCGACAGATCTTCAAAATAAACTCTCATTGTCGCTTGGTTAGCTTCAAAGCTCACGCTTAAGCTTTTTGAGTCTTTGCTCACCACTTCATTTTGAATATCTTGAATATCAGGTATGACTTCACGAAGATACTTGTCAATCAGCGTATACGCAGAAGGATAACGACCCAATACACCTGAAAACCATTCTCCAAAACTTGAACCATTCCAGTTAGGCTCCAAAGTTTCGCCATTAGAGTTTCCGTCCATCAAACTTGGGATTGGGGCTAGCAGCAGCATGTGTGCAAGCCACGTTTTGAATTTATTTAAAGGATCAGCACCTGATTCTGCTTGAATCACCGGCAATGCAATCAAGTGCCAGTCAACTAAAAATTTTGCCTCTACATTTTGTGGAGTTTTATAAAGTGTTACTTGAGCGCCTTCTCGGGTATAGTGTGGGATGCCCGCAATGAGCATTTGCTCTTCCAAAACTCTAAGCTCCTTGAATTTTTCAGGCAATTCCAAAGCAAGCACATAACGGTAAATCTGGCCGACTAGTAACACCTCCATTTCGAGGCGAATGGGCATCTTATCGTGTCCCCATCCGAAGTCTTTATGCCCAACTAAATCCTTCACTCGATTGATGCCTCGCCCAATTTTTTGAAACACCTCTAAAGCAAAACGGATGGTTGACTTACCCGAACCATTTTTTCCAATCAGCAATACGGACGGCATTTCCTTGACAGACAAGTCAAAGTTTTCCAAGCATCTGAAGTTATTTATATAGAGTCTTTGCAACATAGGAAAATCCAAACTATGGAAAATTTATTGACTAGCTAGAGTAGAAGGCTCCGTCTATACATACGCCCATGATCTCAATTTGTTTTTTTTACATCATTTACTTCATTGCACTTTATCTTGCTGAAAACGCATCGCCGCATCATGCGCCATCCGCAGCAATTCATCAACTCGATAACCTGCTTCCTGATTGATTTGCCGCTTCACTTCCCAAAGTTCCGCAAGAATTGGATCAGGAGCGCGAACAGGTATCTTGGTCGTTTTATTGTGATTGTCGGGATTCATTTGATGATCTCCAAAAGTTCTTCGGGGGTAGTCAAGAGTGCCGGGGTATGGCCTAGGCTTCTGATGGTATCGAGCAATTTTAACTTTGCATCAGGTCCCACTAAATGAGCAAAGTTCCAACTAACAAGGTAATGCGCCCCTGTAACGGTGGCAATTGCAATATGCAATGCATCTTCAGGCTCAGTTAGCGGCAACGCGCCTGCATTGAGAATTGCGTCGGCAAGAATCTCTACTTCTACATTGGCTGATAAAATAGGTATACCGTGTAGAGCATTCAGTCGAAGCGCGGCGGCTTGCGGGTCACCTCGACCAGATTCTTCAATGACAAGTTCTGAAATTGCAATTTCCCAAAAAGTAGGGGCAATTTCCCACCAATCGCGTGTCCACGATTGCCGCGCTGCTGTAAGCAAATCACGGCTAGGTCTAGCCGTTAGATACGAAATGACAGAAGTTTCTATGTAAACAAGCGGTTTTGAAATTGCCATGATTCACAGATAGTTGGCAAAATTAACCTGTCCAAGAAGTTGCCAAAGTTAAGGCGGACTGAAAGCCCGCCTTAAATTCAAATCATCGTGTCACCAACACCTTCTCAAACACTTCGATATGGTCGCCGGGCTTCACATCGTTATAGTTCTTCACGCCGATGCCGCATTCCATGCCCATCTTCACTTCCGCCACGTCGTCTTTGAAGCGGCGCAGGGATTCAAGCTGGCCTTCGTAAATCACCACATGCTCGCGCAACACACGGATGGGCAGGTTGCGCTTGACGAATCCTTCACGAACCATACAACCGGCCACAGCGCCAAACTTGGGCGAGCGGAATACATCGCGCACCTCGGCCACGCCGACAATTTGCTCTTTGTATTCGGGAGCCAACATCCCCAAGATGGACTTCTTCACATCATCAATGACTTCGTAGATGATGCTGTAGTAATGCAAGTCGATGCCGCGTTCCTCAATCAGCTTGCGGGCGCTGGCATCGGCCCTCACATTGAAACCGATCATGATGGCACCGGAGGCCAAGGCTAGGTTGGTGTCCGACTCGTTGATGCCGCCCACGCCGCCGGCGACAATTTTCACTTTGACTTTGTCGGTGGACAAATCGGTCAATGATGAACGCAATGCCTCCAAGCTACCTTGCACATCGGCCTTGATGATAATGTTGAGGTCAATGGAGTCACCTGCCGTTTCCATGCGGGTGAACACATCTTCCAGTTTCGTGGCCTGTTGCGCAGCCAATTTGCTGGAACGGGATTTTTCCTCGCGTTGCAAGGCAATTTCACGTGCCTTGCGCTCGTCGGCCACAACGATGAAATCATCCCCGGCTCCCGGTGCGCCGGATAGCCCTAAAATCTCGACAGGGGATGAAGGTCCGGCTTCCTTGATTGGCTTGCCGTTTTCGTTGAACATGGCACGAATGCGACCAAATTCTTGTCCGCAAAGGATAAAGTCGCCTTTCCTGAGCATTCCCTTCTCGACCAAAATATCGGCCACGGGTCCGCGCCCTTTGTCCAGTTTCGACTCCAGCACGACCCCGGCAGCGGGTAGTTTGATGGGGGCTTTGAGTTCAAGGACTTCGGCCTGCACCAAAATAGCATCCAACAGACTGTCTATGCCTTCGCCCGTTTTGGCGGACACGTTGACAAACTGGGTGTCGCCGCCCCATTCTTCCGGTACGACGCTGAGGGTGACTAATTCCTGCTTGACCCGATCTGGATCGGAACCGGATTTGTCAATTTTATTGATGGCAACCACCAAGGGCACGTCAGCAGCGCGGGAATGATCCACCGCTTCGCGAGTCTGTGGCATGACTCCGTCATCGGCGGCCACGACCAGCACGACAATGTCAGTGACTTTGGCACCACGGGCGCGCATGGCGGTGAAAGCGGCATGGCCTGGCGTGTCCAAGAAGGTCACAGTGCCATTGGGAGTTTTCACCTGATAGGCACCAATATGCTGGGTTATGCCGCCTGCTTCCCCGGCCGCAACCCGGCTTTTACGGATGTAGTCCAGCAGAGATGTCTTGCCATGATCGACATGGCCCATGATCGTCACTACCGGAGCCCTGGGCAGTTGTTCGACACTTTCCTCCAAGGCCATGGTGGCCATGATTTCGGCTTCCAAGCTGTCCTCGGCTTGAGGCACGGCTTTGTGCCCCATTTCCTCAACCAGCAATATCGCCGTCTCTTGGTCCAGTGCTTGGTTGATGGTCGCCATGACCCCAATCTTCATGAGTGCCTTGATGACTTCAGCACCCTTTACCGACATGCGCTGGGCCAAGTCGGCGGCAGTGATGGTTTCAGGCACTTGCACTTCGTGTACGATTGGGGTGGTTGGACGCTCGAAACCATGACGTTGTTCCGGCATGACCACAGGACCACGCTGCTTTGATTTTTTCGATTTGCCCCGCCTGATGTCATCTATTGTAGGTTCGCGTTCGTCGTCACCGCGTCGGCCACTGACCCCTTTTTTCTTTCCGCGCTTGATATCGTCCATGCCTTTAGTCACCGCCAACACGGCGGGAGAGGCGATTGGGCGACCAGAGCTCACGTTGGGCCTAGGCGCACCCGATGGTTTTTGACCCGCGGCTGGCTTGCTGACAGCGGGTTTCTCGGGGGCTGGCTTGTGGGTAGGCGCAGCTTGTGGTTTTTGAGTAGCCACAGCAGCAGCAGGTTCGGTTTTGGGTTTGACTGGCTCTGAAACTTCGATTTGGGTTTCGGTGGGCGCGACATCTGGTTGTTTGGTTTCCACAGATTCAACCTCGGCGAATTTGGGTTCTTCAACTTTGGTTTCTGTGTTTGCTTTAACTTCTATGGGTAGTTCCTCGGCAGCTTGGGCTTGTGTCAAATCTTCCTGTTCTATTTGCGGGATTATCTCTTCAAGAACGGGCGGTAGCAACTCCTCGACAGTCTTCTCCACGACCACTTCATCAATTATTGGCGATGATATTTCTGTGGGTTCTTGAAGCATGGGCGCTTCTTCCTTGATTTGTTGTTGCAAAGCCTCTTCACGACGAATGCGTTCCGCCTCCTCGGCTTCCAATGCTTGCCTTGCCTTTTCAGTCTCCACGCGACGCTCATCGGATTCGGGAAGTTCGCTGCGCTTGACATAGGTTCGCTTCTTGCGCACCTCGACGCTAACCGTCTTTACATTTTTTCCGGTCACCTTGCCTTGTTTCAGTTCACTGACGGTCCTCCGCTGAAGGGTTACCTTCTTCGGCTCTGTTCCGGCAGGTTGTTCCTTGCCGTGACTTTGACGCAGATAGCTAAGCAGTTTTGATTTCTCTGCATCGCTCACCATGTCACTCGCGCTGTTTACCGCCACCCCCGCTTCGCCCAACTGTGTTATCAGTCGATCCAAGGGAATCCCCACCACTTCAGCCAATTGCCTTACTGTCACATCACTCATTTTTTCGCCCCACTTTCAATCAAGTCCCTAACCTTCCGCAAACCAAGACTCGCGAGCCTTCATAATCAAGCTCGCCGCCTTTTCCTCGTCCATACCTTCAATTTCCATCAATTCATCCACCGATTGCTCGGCAAGCTGGTCCATGTTACTAATACCATGTCTGGCCAACAAATGAGCCAACTCCCGATCCATGCCAGGCATATCCAGCAAATCCTGCGCCGGTTCTGTTGTTTCCAATTTTTCCTCACTGGCAATCGCCTTAATCAATAATGCATCTTTGGCCCGGTTTCGTATGTCATCTACCATTTGTTCGTTAAACTCAGCAATTTCGAGCATCTCCTTGGCGGGTACATAAGCCATCTCTTCGACGCTGGAAAAACCTTCCCGAACCAGTATCTCTGCCACCTTTTCGTCAATGTTTAACTGATCGACGAAAGACTGTAACAGGTTGCGCGCTTCCTGCTCGTTCTTTTCTTCGGCCTGTGTCGCGCTCATCACATTCAACTCCCATCCCGTCAATTCGGAGGCAAGACGGACGTTTTGCCCGCCTCGGCCAATCGCCTGGGATAAGTTTTCATCGGCAACCGCCACATCCATGCTATGGGTGTCCTCATCGACGACGATGGACACGATTTCAGCGGGTGACATGGCATTAATCACATACTGGGCTTCATTTTCGTTCCAGAGGATGATGTCCACGCGTTCTCCGGCAAGTTCATTGGAGACTGCCTGTACCCGGGAGCCTCTCATGCCGACACAGGCACCCACTGCATCCAAACGGGCATCGTTGCTTTTCACTGCAACTTTGGCACGCACACCAGGGTCGCGGGCTGCCCCCATGATCTCAATGACGTTTTCAAATACCTCGGGAACCTCAAGGCGGAAAAGGGCAATCAGCAATTCCGGTGCGGTGCGGCTGACGAACAATTGTGGACCCCTAGCCTCCGGGCGGACGGCTTTGAGGTATCCACGCAGGCGGTCGCCATTGCGTACCGCTTCGCGTGGGATCATTTCCTCCTTGGGCACAAATGCTTCGACATTGCCGCCAAGATCAAGAAAGACATTGCCGCGTTCCACGCGCTTGACAATGCCTGTGACCAGTTCGCCGATACGGTCATGATAGGCTTCGACGACTTTACGCCGTTCCGCCTCGCGCACTTTCTGCACGATCACTTGCTTGGCCGTTTGGGCTGCGATGCGACCAAACTCGATGGAATCCATGGGCAATTCCAAATACTCGCCCACCGCCACCTCGGCGTTTATCTGTTTTGCCTGTTGCAGAGGCATTTCCGTGTCGGGTGACTCTGTGCCACTGTCAGATCCTTGAGCATCTTCGATGACCAGCCAACGGCGGTAAGTTTCGTAATTGCCGTTCTTGCGGTCAATGGAAACCCTCACATCAATCCGGTTATCGTGACGTTTTATCGTGGCAGTCCTTAAGGCATCCTCTATGGCGCCAAAAATGACTTCTTTCTCGATTTCCTTTTCGTTGGAAACGACATCCACTACTAGCAAAATTTCTTTATTCGCCATTGCCTGATCCTTTTGGTTTTATGTTGTCGAACTCGGGCACGATACGCGCCCTGTCAATGGATTCAAACGGGATATCGAATCGGATTTCGCCGTCTTGGAGTAAAACCTTTTCACCCTCGATGCCTAGCAAGCGCGCTTTAAAACGCCTGCGGCCGTCAATTGGACTAAGCAATTGAATGCGCACCAAGGCATCTTTGAAACGTTCAAAGTGTCCGAGCGTAAACAGGGGCCGATCCAAACCTGGGGACGAAACCTCCAAATGGTAGTTTCCGGGAATGGGGTCTTCCACATCCAACAGCCCACTCAGTTGATGGCTAACCTTAGAGCAATCGTCAACCTGAACACCTCGTTCACAATCAATATAGACCCGTAAGGTGCGCTGATGGGCATCAAACTCGACTCCAATCAGTTCGTAACCCATCCCGACCACCACCGGTTCGACCAGTCGGGTCAGTCTATCCGGCATTTTCATTTTCTCACCCAAATTGCAGCCACAAAAAAAGGGCTCAAGGCCCAATGTTGTTATTATCCCGTTAAAATGAAAAAAGCCCATAAGGGCCAACTTCAATCATGGGGCGCTTTGCCTTTACGTGCCATTCGCCTTGCGGCAACCCCATTACTACACTTGCTACCATCCTACCAAATAGTTGGAAGAAATTAAACCCCTAGCGAAGAAATACCCGATTTATAGGTAAACAAAGAAATCTTACAGAGCGATTTGCCTGCTTTCAAACTAGCCATTCGATCACATGCTCGTCCGGGTTCATAGACGGGGTCTCGGCGATGGCAAACCGACTGACTGCAATTCCAAGGTCTTGAACAAGCTGGGGATTGCCGGAGACTAGGGGATGCCAATCGGGCAGATTTTCCCCTTCCGCCAGCAGGCGGTAGGCGCAGGTGGACGGTAGCCAGTGGAACTGGGTGAATCCCTCCCTTAAATCCAAGCATCCCTCCACTAGCTCGCACCTATCCGCGTAACGGGTGCAGCGACAGGATGGAATGTCCAATAAACGGCAGGCCACCTTGGTGAAAAAAATTTCACCGGTGTCTTCGTCCTCCAGCTTGTGCAGGCAGCATCTTGCGCAACCGTCGCAAAGAGACTCCCATTCGGAGTCCGTCATTTGCGCAAGCGATTTTTCTTGCCAAAATTTTTTTCGTAGCATAGGTTATTGCACCGATTACAATATTGATCTGGATTTAAAGCCATTGACAGGACACGGATTAGGTTGGATATTTATCCCAACGATCAGGCTCGGAATAGTTTACCGGCCTTAAGCAGCATTTTCGAATGAATCATCACCATTTTAGACATGATGGGTGATTGGGGCACTAAACACAAAGATTCTGAGGCCAGACAATTATGGGCAATGCATTACGAGATCAGCTACTGAAAGCCGGGCTTGTCAACGAGAAGCAAGTCAAGCAAGCCACCAAGGAAAAGCACAAGGAAGCCAAGCGCCAACATGGGCAAGTCAAAACCGAGGGCGCAGACGAGACAAACTTGCGTATCCAGCGGGCAAAAGAGGAAAAGCTTGAGCGCGACCGTCAAATCAACCAGCAACGTCAGTTGGAGGCTGAAAAAAAGGCGCTATTGGCTCAAATTCGCCAACTGGTGGAGCAAAATAAGCAAGCAAAGGGCGAGGGCGATACTCCCTATAACTTCGTAGACCTTGGCAAAGTCAAGCGTCTCTATGTTTCCGACCAAAACCGGCAACGTATCATCGCAGGTCAATTGACCATAGTCCGTTTGGAGAAAGACTATGAATTGGTTCCGCCCGAAACGGCTGAGAAGATTAAAGCCCGTTTGGCGGATTGTGTGGTGGTTCAAAATGAACCTAAACGGCAAGCGGTCACGGAAACAAGCCCAGACGATCCTTACGCCCAATTCCAAATCCCGGACGATTTAATCTGGTGAGGGTAAATGTCAACGGCACTGTCCGCACTGCATCAGGGTGACAGCAGTCCCAATGATTGGCTGATGTTACGCACGGATGCAATTGTTGCTTATTTTCTAGCAAAACGGGGGCGTCAAAGCTTGCTTTGCCCGTCAAACTAAGCTTTAACGCTCCAATCCTAGTGTCCTGTGGGTAAGTAACATCAGTGATTGATTAGGCTTTCGCTCGAAGCTAGTTGGGCCAATGCCATGTCGGTTCATCCAGTAAGCCTAACCCCGTAACCAAGGTTTGCCCAAGGTCCTTTTTCAACTCGATCAAATGACAAACAGGGTGGCTGCCCAAGGCGCTGACAAGCTGATTGGCATGGGACACCACCCACACTTGAGTATGGCTTGATGCGCGGACGATGAGTCTTGCCAGCGCTGGCAATAAATCGGGGTGCAAGCTAGTTTCCGGCTCATTCAGTACCATTAACGGCGGTAGGCGGGGTGTTAACAATGCCGCCACCCACAACAGATAGCGCAATGTGCCATCCGACAACTCCGCTGCCGCCAATGGTCTGAGCAAACCTTGCTGATGAAATTCGACGGCAAACCACCCGTCCCGTTGGGAAACTATGCTGACATGAGAGCCGGGGAAGGCGTCACCGATAGCCGCATGCAATGCGTTGTCATCCCCGATTTCTAAGATGGTTTGCAAGGCCGCAGCCAGATCGCCTCCATCATGGCGCAAGGCGAAGGTTCGCGTCCCTAATTGCGGCAGGCGCGAAGGCGCATCTTGATCGGTGCGAAACTGGTCGTAAAATCGCCAAGCCCGAATGTTCTCCCGTAAGCGTAATACCTCGGGCATTGCGTTGGGGTCTGCCAACTGACCAAACAGGCTGTCATAAGCATTCAAGTGTTGGGCAACCACCTCGAACCCCCTTCCATTTCGTCGCTTGACGACAGGGCCTAGACGGTCCACCAGCAGGCTGGATGGGCGATAAAACGGCCCAGCCCAAATGCTCTCCCGTTTGATTTCGGGGTCGAGCGCGAAAGCCGAGCGTGATGGGGGCGGCAGCCCCAAGGAAATGGCATAGCCAAACTCGTCATCCGCAAAGCCCAAACGTAAGCGTATGGAATCCTTCCGCGGTCCGCCTTGAATCGCTGTTTTTCCCTCGCGCATTTCGCGCGAAATTTTCTCCGGTCCCGCCCATAGTGTGGACTCCAAGCCACCCTCCCGGGCTAAGGCGCCGACCACTCCAGTCTGGGCCGTTTCCGCCAACAACCGCAAAGATCGGTAAAGATTGGACTTGCCGCTGCCGTTCGGCCCAGTGATCAGGTTCAATTGCCCCAATGGGATGACCGATTTCTGCAAAGAACGGTAGTTGGAAACCGCTAAGGTGTTTAACATATAAATGTCAGTGGATAGTGATGCTATGTGCCCAGTATTTAAAATATGGCTTAAAAAAAACCGCCAAATGGCGGTTTTTTTTATCAAAAATAAAGTTTTGTTGGATCAGACTGGGTAAATAATCAACTCCTGCCCGGGTTTGACGCGGCTGTTGGTTTGCAATCCATTCCATTCCGCCAGTTTCAAAGTGGGGACACCCTGTTCTTTAGCAATCACGGTCAGTGTTTCGCCCTTCTTGACGACGTACTTCCGGGCTGCAACCAATTTGGTGCCTTGCAGGTTTGCCACTAAGAGTTGAGCTTTATCCAAGGGCAATAAAAGATTAAAGGTGGTGGATGGAACCACGTCCGGCTTGAAAGCCGGGTTCATGCTATAGAATTCCTCCCAGCTCATGCCCATTCCCGCAACCGTTTCGGACAATGGCACGGTGGCACCTTGAACTTCCACTCTCGCCAGATAGGGGAGTGAACTGATTTTGCGCAAGGCCACGCCATGGGTGGCTGGATCGGCTATCACGCGAGAAAGTGCCAATATCTTTGGCACATAGGCTTTGGTTTCGGCCGGCAGATTCAAATCCCAGAAACTCGTGCCAAGCCCTGCCTTTTGATTGGCTTGGATTGCCCTTTGAACCGCACCTTCGCCGGCATTGTAAGCCGCCAAGGCTAACAGCCAATCGCCTCCGAACAATGCTTGCAGGTGGGAAAGATATTTGAGTGCTGCCTTGGTCGCGGCATACAAGTCATAGCGCCCGTCATAACCATCAACCAGTCGCAACCCATTATTGGTCGCCGTACCCGGAATGAACTGCCAAATGCCCGCAGCTTGTTTGGGAGATACCGCAGTGGGTTCAAATCCACTTTCCACCATCGGCACCATGGCAAGATCCATGGGCATTCCACGCCGTTCAATTTCATCCACAACATAAAACAGGTAAGGTTCCGCCCGTTTTGACAGGTTGTTTAAGCTTCCCGGCGAACGCTTAATCTTATCGACTTCCGCTTGAATGTTTTCATGCTCGTAGCCTGTCAACATCAAGCGCCGACGCACCCGATCCCAAATGCCATCCTTTGAGCTTCTGACAGCGACGGGTGATGGGTGGTTAATCGAGGCTGTTGCTGATGAGCCTTGTAGCTTGGCAAAGGAGGAATCGTGCTTTTTTTCGTGCCATGGGATGCCATGGGCAGCGCGATACTTCGCGGCGGCTTTATTGGCTCTTTCCAAGGAATTTGGCGCTGGAGGTCCGAATGGTTCGATTAGCGTGAATTTTTCTTGTGCAGATGGCAAATTTCTTTGGCTGTCTGCCCCGGTTTTTTCTGCTGAGTCAGGTTCTTTGTCTCTAGAACCTACAATCAAAATAGTTTTGCCGGAAGCTTGACCCAAGTCTGATCCCTGGTGCGGTGCCGGTGCGCAAGCGACTACCAGCGCGGGAATGGCAAGCGTGCCTAGGTATCTAACCAATTTGTCAAGGCTTTTTATTTCCCGCTGAACAATTGCGGGGATATTTTTTTTCATGCGTCTGCTCATGTTGCATACACTCCAACCCTAATGTCCTAAAGTTTGCCGCATAATGAGCCTCATGGCAAGTCTTTCGCTTTTAATAGATGCATTTTGTAGGGTTCGCCAGCCATTTCCCGCACCAACCGTGGAACCAGATAGCCTGGAAGTCGGCGTTGCAACTCCTCGTAAAGTGCTATTGCGGCTGGTTCGCTGACTTCAAAATGACCCGTTCCGTTGGCTTTGTCTAGCAAATGTAAATAATAAGGCAATATGCCATGGTCAAATAGCCTTTCGCTGAGTCTTGCCAGAGCCTCCGGACTGTCATTAACTCCCTTCAGCAAAACTGACTGATTGAGCAGGGTCACGCCCGCATCGTGCAGTGTCCGCATGGCGATTCCAACTTCGGAGTCAAACTCGTTGGCATGATTGGCATGGACGACTAGCACCGGTTTGAGCCTGGTTCCTGCAATGACGCGAACCAGATTTGAAGTTATGCGGGAGGGCAGCACAATGGGTAGGCGGGTGTGAATGCGCAATCTCAAGACATGTGGGAACTCGGAAATGGCATCCACCAACATCGCCAAACGATGATCATCCCAAATCAGCGGATCGCCCCCGCTGAGGATGACCTCTGCGATACTGTCATCTCCAGCGATGTAAGTCAGTGCCTCGGCCTGACGGCTTCGGGTCAATTGACCTTCGGCATAAGGAAACTCCCGACGGAAACAGTACCGACAGTTGATGGCACAGCTTCCAGTGAGAATCAGCAAAACCCGTCCATGATATTTATGCAATATTCCGGGTGCGGTCACCGCCTGTAAATCTCCAACCGGGTCGGCAACATAGCCGAATCTTGCAAACCGTTCTGCGTCCGTAGGCAAGATTTGCAGCAACAACGGATCATCAGGGTCGCCTTTGTTGATTCGGCTGGCATAGGCTTGGGTTACGCGGAAAGGGAATCGCCTAACGGGTTCATCGTTTTGCAAGCTTAGCTTTTGTGGCAAATCAAGGTAATCCAGCAAAGCCTCGACACTCGAAAAAGAAGCTGCCAAGTCGGCTTTCCATTGGGTTTGGGGGGAGGGTTCACGCGAATTATTGTGGATAACATTGGTAATGGCGGGGCTCTCCTTTATAATGACCAGCATTTTTTTGATTTATTAAATTTTTCCCAAGAGGATAGAATGGCAGTTTTTAGCACCAGCGATTTCAAAAACGGGTTGAAGGTCATGCTTGACAAGGATCCGGCGGTCATGATCGAAAACGAGTTTGTCAAACCCGGCAAGGGGCAGGCGTTCAACCGCGTCAAACTACGCAACTTGAAAACCGGGCGGGTCATCGAGCGTACCTTCAAGCAAAACGAAACCTTGGAATCTGCCGACGTTGCCGATGTGGAGATGCAATACCTCTACAGTGACGGCACTGACTGGCACTTCATGCAGCCCGAATCATTCGAGCAGTATACCGCAAAGGAAGATGCGGTTGGCGATGCCAAAAAATGGATGAAAGAACAAGATGTCTGCATCGTAACCCTTTACAATGGCGCACCCTTGTCCGTCACCCCACCCAATTCAGTCGTGCTGAAGATAGTCGAAACCGATCCAGGTGTGCGCGGTGACACTTCGGGCGGCGGCGGCAAACCGGCTACGATGGAAACGGGGGCCGTTGTTCGAGTGCCGTTGTTTGTGCAAACGGGTGAATTGATTAAAGTGGACACTCGCACGGGTGAATACATTTCGCGTGTCAAAGAGTAGTTCAGAGGCCGACTGGCAACCCTCCTGCGATCAAGAAGCCCTACGGATTAGGGCCTTGACGCTCAATCGAATACGCCGCTTCTTTGACGGGCGCGGCGTATTGGAAGTGGAAACCCCATTGTTATGCCATGCGGCAGGGACTGACCCTCATCTACATCCCTTCATTACCCATTACCGGCAACCGGGGCTAACCAGCGGGGCTGACTGCTATTTGCAAACTTCCCCGGAATTTGCCATGAAACGGCTATTGGCAGCCGGCTCCGGCTCCATTTATCAAATTTGCAAGGCTTTCCGCAACGAAGAATACGGCCGCCATCATAATCCTGAATTCACCCTATTAGAGTGGTATCGAATTGATTTTGGTTTGGTCGAGTTGATCGACGAAATTGAAGATTTATTCCTCGTTTTATTTGACGGGATGCGCGCTTTGCTTCCGTCTAAGCGTATTACTTATCGCCAACTGTTTGAACAATGGGTTGGGGCCGATCCGATAAGCGCCGATTTCGCTGAATTGGCAGAATGTGCCAAACGGCAGAATATCCCCGAGGCGAGTTCGATTTGCGGGGAGGATAGGAATATTTGGCTAGATTTGCTGTTCAGCCATCTTGTCCAGCCTAATATGGAACAAGGCCGAGTTTATTTTGTTTATGACTACCCAGCCTGCCTGCCTTCTTTGGCTCGCAAAAAACTGGGGGATGAAGCCGTGGTTGAGCGGATGGAAGTGTTTATTGATGGCTTGGAACTAGGCAATGGATACCATGAATTGGCCGACCCTGACGAGCAGGAAAGTCGTTTTGACGCCGATCTGGCCGTTCGCCGACAGTTAGGTTTGGCGTTGCCGCCTAAGGATCAAAGACTGCTTGCCGCTTTAAGCCATGGCTTGCCTGATTGTTCCGGCGTGGCAATCGGTTTGGACCGGTTAATCATGCTGATGGCGGGGCTTGATCAGATGGCACAGGTTTTGGCATTCCCTGTGACAAGAAGCTAATCACCTTCTCAAGGATTAAGCGGCAAGGCTTAATAATAGTTTCATCGCCTGATCGTAAGGGAGCGGCTTGGAGTATAAGAAGCCCTGAGCATATCGGCATTCCAATTCATTCAATACCATCTCAAGTTCTTTAGTTTCCACTCCTTCGGCGATAATATCGATATTCAGATTTTTGGAGAGCGCAATAATCGCATTGACAATTTCCCGGCTACGCAAGTCCTTGAACATAGAAGCCACGAAAGTATGGTCTATTTTGAGTATATCAATGGGAAACAGATGCAGATAACTCAGGCTTGAATAGCCTGTTCCGAAATCATCCACAGCCACTTTCATGCCCAAGTGCTTGACTTCGCGGATAAAAGTCAAAGCCAGTTGCGGATTGTCAATTAATACGCTTTCGGTCAATTCGACCTTTATCGCATGAGGATCAACCCCGATATTACTTAAGATTTGACCAAATCGTTGGGGAAGATTCCTATCATTGATTTGAATCGGGGAAACATTTACGCTCATCCAAGGTTCTTCAACATCCCGCTCGACTGCCAAGGTTTCCCGCATTGTTTTAAGGTCGCGGCAAGCCGTTTCAAATACCCAATATCCTATCGGTACAATTTCCTTTGTATCTTCGGCGATGCCAATAAATTGATTGGGCGGAATCATACCCTTTTGTGGATGCTGCCAGCGGATCAAGGCTTCAAAGCCTGCCAGTGTGCCGGTGGCTATCACATAGATCGGTTGATAATTCAGTAGAAACTGTTGGTTTGCCAAGGCAGACTGAAGGTCGTTGATGAATTTGAAACGCACCAAGGCTTCCCGGTGAGCCTCCTTTTCTGCGTCAGGACTGCCTAGTTGGTTTTTTCCGTCAATCACGCTCCAGCATACTTTGGGCAAGGACAACAGTTTACTGCGAGCCTCGTGAAATCTTGCCAATAGCAATCTCATTAGCGTCGCTATGATCGGATCGGTTTGCGCAAGCTTTTCTTGGAAATAAGGACGGCAGATGACACTAACAGTGGTGGGGGTGAGTGCGTGTACGCTGGCTGATCGGACATCGCCGCTGACTAAAGCCATCTCGCCGAAAATGTCCCCATCAGACAGGGTTGCCAATACAATCTTTTCTCCCTCGTGAAACACCGAAACTTCCACCAATCCCTTGTCGATAATATAGGCACAATCCCCAACAGCACCTTCTTCAATGATGGTTGCGCCGGGAGGATAATTCATTTGATAGTTCATACCATATTACCTTATTATCAGAATTCCATAGGGCGGCTGGTTAGCGCTAATAGTATTCCTAGTTTAATTTTTCGGTCAGGATAGGGAAAATCTTTCATAGATTCTCTCTGTTTTCATGCTATGGTTAGGTTCCCATGTGAGTTTCACTCACCGGCAATCGAGCTATGCATACTCTAGCGATTAAATTATCACTCACAAATCCATGGCCGGTCTGCCTTGAACCTCGCCCAGCCTAGGCCATGCCCGTAACACGGCTTTCACTAAGGTAGCTAGGGGGATTGCGAAGAATACTCCCCAAAACCCCCAAATCCCGCCAAAAAAGAGGATCGCCACCATAATGGCGACAGGGTGTAGGTTAACCACTTCAGAAAACAGCAACGGAACCAGCACCACTCCGTCCAGCATTTGAATGATTCCATAAGCCAGCATCAAGTACCAAAATTCATCGGTGACACCCCACTGGAAAAAGGCAACCAGCATCACCGGAAAGGTCACCAAAGTGGCTCCCACATACGGGATAATCACTGACAACCCCATTAGCACGGACAGCAGCAAGGCGTAGTTTAGCCCCATCAGGGAGAAGGTCGCAAAACTTACCACCAGCAATATTGCCACCTCGAAAAATTTGCCACGGACGTAATTCCCAATCTGCATGTCCACCTCGCGCCATACCCGCGTCGTCAGATGGCGGTCTCGCGGCAAATACTGGGTGAACCAATTAATTATCATGACTTTGTCCTTGAGGAAGAAAAACACGAGCAAAGGCACAAGGATGGCATAAACGATAAAACTAATCACGCTAAGCAGCGAAGCATAGGAATAGGTCAGCATGGATTGGCCATAGTTCAGTAGCTCTTGCCTGACCACTGCGACGATCTCATAAATCTGTGCCTCATTGATTAACAAAGGGTATCTTTCGGGTAATTGCATGACGAGCACTTGAGCCTTGTTCACCCAGGTTGGCAACTGTTGGATCAATTGCGCACTCTGTTGGTACAACAGGGGCAGAAGGGCAAAAAAGTCAAAAACCAAAAATGCCATAAATAAAGTGAACACAATAATGACCGACATGAGCCTCGGCAACCTTTGCCTTTCTCCAAGATCGACAAAGCCTTCCAGTAAATAGGCGATGACCCCGGCGGCAAACACCGGCATCAAAATTCGTCCCAGACTAACGACAGTGACAAAGCCGACAATAAGCATAATGGCAAAGGACACAGCCTGACCATTGGGCAAAACCCGCCTGAACCAATCAGCCGCCCAATCACGCACCGTTTGCATCATCACCCCCTGTTTGTTTTTTTTATTTTTCGGACTGTCATATTACACAAAAAGCGGTACATTAATTCAGACTAAGCGCTGTGTCATCCTTGAGAGCCTACGAAAGCCCTTTTTCCTCACGATCACCAACCCTCCCAAACCACTCAGCAGCAGTGACAAGCTTGAAGGTTCCGGCACTATTCTCCAAGCCAAGCCATAGTATTCCCCGGTTGCGCCGGAGAAATTGAAAAGATCACCGTTATTGAAAACTTTGATGCCAAAATAAGCGGTTTCCGGCAACACAAAGGACAAATGCTCGACAACGTTGTAGCGGCTGGTCGATTCGGCGACGGTTCTTAGGATGGCATGAGTTAACGGGTCATATTCGAAAATGGCTAGATTGAGGTCGGCAAAATGTCGGTAAGCCGCCCCGCTAAAACTGGCATTGGAGCCTGGGTTTAAATCCACATACCAATCCAAGGTGGCAGAAAACGGAGTGCCACCTCCCAACTGATCATTGATGAAATACAAATTCGCACCAGCGAGGTTTGACCAGCCATAATCCCAACCAACGGCGGCCACATGTCCCAAATTACAATCGCCACTGGTGAGGCAATCCTTGCCTAGCACGTCGGTCGTACCCGCCCTGCCGGAATGGGCTGGATCAGCATATTGTTCGTAAGTCGTGCTTAGATTCATGCGTCCCGTCCCGGTCACATAATCCAAGGCTTGTGTTGTCGTCACCACGCCATTGACCATCTGTTGGCCATTGTCCCAGCCTTGAGTTTTATCCGCGCCATTCAGCAAGACGGCTTTGACCACTCGGCCATCGATGGCTTTGGCATCGCTGGCATACATATCCTTGCCGGCATCAACCACTAAGGCAGCCCCGCCCGCCACGATAGGGGCGGCAAAACTCGTACCGCGTAAATTGGGATAATAATAGGATGGATCACTTGTTGTATAGGCTAAGCTCAGGTTTTCTCCCGGCGCTGCGATATCCACCCGCGCCCTGACTCCGGTGATTGTTTGTCCATTGACTGGATTGTAGTAGTCATTGGGACCTCGACTGGAAAACGAAGTTGCTTGGTTGTAGGGCGGATTGGATGAATCACTGCCCAAGGCTGCCACCGAGATGGTATTGTAACTGGCAGCAATCCCTCCGACGCTATTGCTTCCCGGCCCTGAATTTCCCGCTGCGGCCACACCCACCTTGCCAGTCTGATAGAGTAGCCCACTCACCCCAACCGCTTCCACATTGTTGCCTGTTGGTTCAGTGTATCCCCAACTACTATTGAAGACATCAGCCGTTTGTCCGTTGACCCCAGTCTTGAGAATGGTGGAATAAGTGCTTGCCATAGACTGATTGGTTAGATCAAAATTATTCCCTGAAACCGATGTGGCGATAGCCCCAGACCAGAGCGTGGCATTGGGCGAAATGCCTGCCTGTAATGGATTGCCCAACACCCGGCCTCCCATGGTTTGACCCACCGAGGTAGGATGGTTGCCGGCCGAACCGAGCGCGCCAGTGCCAGTGACAAAGGTTTGCACTTGGGTCAGGGTTTCGTGACCGTTCCATATATGCTGCCCTTCGATGTTTGCCATAATGGTTCGGGTTCCAGTATAGCCATTGGCATAAAAACGTGAGCCGTTGAGCAGTGAATTGATGTGAATGCCTGTATTGCTGCTCAGCATGTACAGGTTTCCCTTGCCTATGGAGGGAAGTTCGATGGGGTTGGCCTGAATCTGGGCGGCAAACACCGACAGAGTCAGCGCTGACAGCAAACTTGCGATGCTTAGGCAGTGTTTGGGTGACGGCTGTGCCAATCGTTCATGCCTAACCTGGGATGAATATTTAAAATTCCTCAATAAAATCTTAATGGTTGAGGCATTGTTCATCTGGGTGAAAGATTGCCTAGCTATGCCAGTAGGAAGAGGGTACATCGTTAAACCACTCAGTTTGGAGATCATGACAATTTAACGTAAAGGTCGGCGAACACCGGCAAACCTACCCCACCAATAGGGCGTGTCCAAGTTGGAAACGGTGACACTGGCGGCTTTGCCGCTGGAGGCATGAATGAACGAATCATTCCCCAAATAAAGCCCGACATGGGCAAATGGCTTGTCGCCCAAGTTGAAGACCAATAAATCTCCGGGGCGGCGATCTTGCGTTTCCACTTCAGGCAATTGATAGGCTATTTGCGCGGCGGTGCGGGGTATCGAGAAGCCATATTGCCGGTATACATGCCAGACAAAACCGCTGCAATCAAAACCTTCATCCGGCGAGGATTTGCCCCATCGGTAGGGCGTTCCTTTGAGGCTTAAGGCATAACTCAAAATTTCCTCGCTGACATCATCAGACCGACTCGTTATCTTCGTCGTTGGTTTTGATGCGCAACTGGAAAGAATGAAAATAGCCAATAGTGCTGCCAAACCTTGTACAGCAAAATGATAATACCGCATGTTAGAGTTGATTGTGTGTGTACTTTTCATACGCATAGCCTCAAAGACTCAGCATCAAATCACTCAAATCTCAAATTTTGATGTAATGATCCAATAACAATGCTGCAAAAATCCCAATCAGATAGACCAATGAAATCGAAAAGGTTTTCCAAGCGACTTTAGGGCTTGCATCCTGCTTCAATAACCAAGCGTGATACATGAACAAACCGCCAAAGCCGATTGCACCGACCAGATAAATTAGTCCGCTCATATGGGTCACATAAGGCAACAATCCCACCACAAACAGCAATATGGTGTACAAGAAAATATGCAATTGGGTGATGGGAATGCCGTCCGTCACCGGCAATACCGGGATTTTCTCGGCGACGACGCGATAATCGTCTAATCTGGCTATCGCCAAGGCCCAAAAGTGAGGCGGTGTCCACACGAATATGATGAGTGACAACAACCATGCATGGGGGTCTATGCTACCCGTCATCGCGCACCAGCCCAGCACAGGCGGTGCGGCCCCAGTCACCCCGCCAATGACGATGTTTTGCGGTGTGGCGGGTTTCAAATAAACGGTGTAAACAATGGCATAGCCAATTAAGGTAAAAAAAGTCAGCACCGTAGCCAATAGGTTGGTGAACTTAATCAGCACCACCATGGACAAAATGCCGAGGATGACGGACAAAATAATCGCTTGGCGCGGGGTGATTTCCCCCACCGGCAAAGGCCGTCCGCTGGTCCGGCCCATTTCTGCGTCGATTTTGTATTCGATGATTTGATTGGCCGCCGCCGCCGAAGCCGCCGCCAAAGTAATCCCCAAAATGGCCCAGAATGCCAAGCCCCAAGGCGGCGTGCCGGGTACGGAGAGAAAAATACCGACTATCGTCGCATACACAATCTCCCGTAGGACTCTAGGTTTGCATAGATTCCAATAAGCTCGCATGTTCAGGGACTTTTTGGGTGGGTTGGAGTTTTGTGTAGTCATCATTTAGGCTAGTGTTTCGTTTACAATAGTTTGCATTGGATCAAGCGATCCTCAACGGTTTTTTTTCAATCCAAGGAGAAACAAAATCATGGCGTTATCACGCATCATCGGTTGCCTGTTATTGGCCGCACCCTTGTCTTTACAAGCGGCCGGCCCCAAGGTTTCCGAGTTCAAGCTGGACAACGGGCTGAAATTGCTCGTGCAAGAAGACCATCGCGCACCTGTCGCTGTCACTCAAGTGTGGTACAAGGTAGGAGCGAGTTACGAACACGGCGGTATCACCGGCATCTCACACATGCTAGAGCATATGATGTTCAAAGGCACGAAAAAGCATCCGCCCGGTGAGTTCTCCCGCATTATCTCAGCAAATGGGGGTAGTGAAAACGCTTTTACCGGCGATGACTACACCGCTTATTTCCAGACGCTGGAAAAATCCCGTTTGCCGGTCAGTTTTGAACTCGAAGCCGACCGCATGAGAAATCTTAAATTGTTGCCGGAGGAGTTCACCAAAGAGCAACAAGTGGTGCTGGAAGAGCGGCGTTTGCGCACCGACGACCAGCCTCGCGCAAAATTGGGCGAGCAGTTCAGTGCCGTGGCTTTCACTAACAGCCCCTATCGAAACCCTGTCATTGGCTGGCCCGATGACGTTTCTAGGCTGACCGTGGGGGATTTGTCCGAATGGTACCAACGTTGGTATGCGCCCAATAATGCCACCGTGGTGGTGGTGGGTGATGTGAACCCCAACGAGGTGTTCAAGCTGGCGCAAAAGCATTTTGGGCCGCTCAAGCCTAGCCAATTGCCAGTGGTCAAACCCCAAGCCGAAATCGAACAAGTGGGCCTTCGGCGCATTACCGTCAAAGCCCCTGCCAAGCTTCCCTATGTGGTGCTGGGCTATAAAACCCCGGTGTTGCATGGAGCGGTCGAAGAATGGGAACCCTACGCCTTGGAAGTGGCAGCCGGTGTACTCGACGGCGGCAATAGTGCGCGTTTGGAAAGCCGTCTCGTGCGCGGTCAGCAAATCGCCGCATCGGTGGGGGCTGGCTATGATTTGTATGCCCGTATGCCGTCTTTGTTCATGATCGAAGGCACCCCGGTGCAAGCCAAAACCCCTGTCGAATTGGAAAAAGCCCTGCTGGAAGAAGTCCGCTTGTTGCGAGACGAGCCTGTGACCGCCGAAGAGTTGGACCGGGTGAAGGCGCAAGTGCTGGCAAACAAAGTGTTTGAGCGAGATTCGATATTTAATCAGGCAATGCAACTGGGGACGGCGGAAACCGTCGGCCTAGGTTGGCAAAGGGTGGATGAATTTGTGGATAAAATCAACGCGGTGACACCGCAACAGGTTCAACAGGTGGCAAAGAAATACCTCATCGAAGACCGGCTCAGCATTGGCTACCTAGACCCACAACCCATACCGGAAGGGCAAATCGCGCCAGAAGACCGCGCACCGACAGGAGGTGCCCATGTACGCTAAAAAACTGACGGGTTTACTGTTTGCGCTGTTGGCTGTGTGGGCGTTTGGCGCACAAGCCGGCCCGAAAATCCAAACCTGGACATCAGCCAATGGCGCTCGGGTCTATTATGTCCCCACGGAAGGCTTGCCGATGGTAGATATCCGGGTGGTGTTTGATGCCGGCAGCGCCCGTGATGGCACACAATTTGGCTTGGCAACCTTGACCTCCGGGTTATTGGACACTGGCGCGGGTCAATGGAATGCCGATGCCATTGCGCAACGGCTTGAAGGCGTGGGCGCACGGTTGGGGACAGGCGTTTCGCGTGACAATGCGTCGATTTCACTGCGTTCCTTGACCACGCCTAAGTTGTTGGAGCCGGCTTTGGAGACCCTGCGGGAGATCATCCAACATCCTAGCTTCAATGAGGCGGATTTTGAACGGGAAAAGAAAAACCTACTGGTGGGGCTGAAGCAACGCGAAGAATCACCCGCAGACTTGGCAGGCATTGCCTTCTTCAATAATCTCTACGGCGAACATCCCTATGCCCATCCCAAAGAAGGCATCATCGAGACCGTCGAAAAACTGACCCGTCAAGATTTGCTAACGTTTTATCAACGCTACTACGTTGCCAAAAACGCCTTGATCGTGATCGTCGGCGAGGTGGACAAAGCCAAAGCGGAATCCATTGCCAATGGTTTGCTTTCCGCCCTGCCAGCGGGTGAAGTTCCACCGCCGCTCCCCGCCGTAACCCAACCGACTGCCAGCAAGACCGAGCATAAATTCTTCCCGTCGGCACAGACCCATGTTTATTCAGGGGTTCCCGGTATTAAAGCGGGTGACCCGGATTATTTCCCACTTTACACGGGCAACCATATCTTGGGCGGCAGCGGCCTTGTGTCTAAAATCTTCGAAGAAGTCAGGGAAAAGCGCGGACTTTCTTATAGCGCCTACAGCTATTTCTACCCATTCAAGGTGGAAGGCCCGTTCATGATGGGTTTGCAAACCAAGAAAGGCCAGTCTGAAGAAGCGCTCAATGTGATGCAGAAAACCCTACGCGATTTCATCAATGCCGGCCCGACCGCGAAGGAATTGGAAGATTCCAAGAAAAACATCACCGGCGGGTTTGCGATGCGCTTGGATAGCAACTCGAAGCTGATCGACCAAGTGGCTTCGATTGCATTTTACGGGCTGCCGTTGGATTACTTGGACACCTTCATCGGCAAGGTGGAGGCGGTCACTCCGCAACAAATCCAAAAGGCGTTTAAAGCCCGCATCGACCCCGACAAGTTGCAATCCGTGTTGGTGGGCGCTGATGGCCCTCGTGAAAAATGAGCTTCGCAGCTTGTGAAGAATGAGCTTCGCAGCACGTGAAAAATGAGCTCCGCATCATTGGCGGAACTTGGCGCAGCCGGAAAATCCGTTTTCCCGACGCGCCGGGTTTGCGCCCGACCCCGGATCGAGTGCGGGAGACGCTGTTCAATTGGCTAGGCCAAGACCTTGAAGGCTTGGCCTGTCTTGATCTGTTTGCTGGCAGTGGCGCGTTGGGCTTTGAAGCGGCCTCGCGTGGGTCCAAGCGCGTCGTGCTAGTGGAGCGCAGTGCCGAAGTGTGCGCTGCACTCAAGCAAAACTGTGAGGTTCTGCAAGCCCCCACGGTGCAAGTCTACTCGGTGGATGTGTCCTATTTCTTGAATAGGCCAGCCGAAACTTTTGATGTGGTGTTCCTCGACCCGCCATTCCATCAAGCGCTAGTCGAACCCTGTTGCCGACTACTGGAAGAGAAAGGCTGGTTGGCAAACCATGCCCGTATCTACATCGAAGTTGAAAAGGAAAAAGTGTTGCAAGGTTTGCCAGAAAACTGGCAACTGCATCGGCATAAGCAAGCGGGGGAAGTGGGGTACTATCTTTATCTGAGGATGAGTTAAGGAAAATACTTATAAAACTCTAATTTCATTGGGCAGTTTCAAGATAGGCGAATACTTCATCGCGAGACACATTGTGGCTCTCTAAGCCTTCGTCGATAGCGCGTTGCAATGCAATGTCTTCAAGTGCCTCATCAACAATGCTACGCATCCAGTCTCGATGTTCTTCGAGAATTTCTGCAATGGCCAATTTCATAAGTTGTTTTAGCTCGTCTGATTCGATAGTTGTCGTCATAATATTTTCCAAAGCTGAGAATATAAAGATTGGATACTTCGTTCTTGAGGCAATGTTATCTAATACGTGAGAAGGCAGGAAGTTCGACGAAAAGGGTGCGCATGGTCGAATTATACGTTAGTTTGCTTGGCGCGGTCTTTCACTTTTTGTCGCTCCGTTCTCATAGCAGCATTTCTCATTATGAGGAAAAGCGTTGATTTATAACCCGTCATTCCTGCCGGGAAGCAGGAATCCAGTCACAGGGACGTGAAACTAGGATTCGCCAGTCATGTTTAATCAGACACTTATGCAACGTCAAGTTACCGTCCATGGCACTGGATTCCGGCAGTCCATGCCGGAATGACGGCGTTTTAGCCAAGATGAGAATTGTTGTTCTCAGAGAGGCTTGGGAGTCATCATGGCATTGGAGTAGAATAGCTCCAATCACCCCGTGGACAATTACTGTATCAGGAAATGATGATGTCCCCCTCCTACACTCTTTGCATACGCCAACACGACCCGGTCAATGGGTTATACCGCATTACCCTACGCTTGAAGCAACCGGATCAGCCGGAGATGGAAGCCGAGGCAAACATTGCCTTTGCGCTGACCGATCAAGAACAAGAAGACCTGCGCTGGTATTTGGAGGATTATTTAATCTACCCCGAATCCTCCGAAGATGTGCAAGTCGCCCAAATCGAGGACATGATGCGGACTCGCGGCGAGGAGCTTTACCAGAAGGTATTAGCAGGCAACCTAGACACGCAACAAATTTGGTTTGCCATCCGCCCGCAATTGGCGAATCTGCGCATCGAAATCAGCACCGGCATTGCCGAGGCCGCCAGCATCCCGTGGGAATTGATGCGCGACCCGCAATCCGATTCCGCGCTCGCCGTGCGGGTGCAAGCCTTCGTCCGCGTCCATTCCCAACCCAATATCCCCTTCGTGCCGGTCCCGCCGTCCAAAGACGGGCGCATCCGGCTGTTGTATGTGGTCTGCCGCCCGAATGGCATTCAAGATGTGGCTTTACGCGCCGTCGCCAACCGCTTGCTGCAAGGCTTGGGGGAGGACCGCGCCCGCTTCGCCATCACCGCGTTGCGCCCGCCGACTTACGAGCAATTGCAACAGACGCTGACCGATGCCAAGGAAGCCGGGAATCCCTTTCATATTGTCCATTTCGACGGGCATGGCATGTATACCGACTTGCGCGAAACCAACCTGTCCAGTTGGCTAGGCCAGTTGTCCAGCCTGATGCTCGGCGGCAAGTCCAACGGCAAGCACGGCTTCTTGCTGTTTGAACATCCCACCCATGAAGAAAAAATGCGCCCGGTCCCCGGCGAGGAACTCGGCCAGTTGTTACACGACTGCGGCGTTCCGGTGCTGGTGCTGAATGCCTGTCAATCCGCGATGCATGAAGCCATTGCCAAACCCGACACCGCGAAGAATGTGCATGACGAAGTTCGCGCCATCGGCTCCTTGGCTCAAGCCGTCGTAGACCAAGGCATCCCCGCCGTGTTGGGGATGCGCTACAGCGTGTTTGTCGTGACCGCCGCGCAATACATCGGCGAACTCTATGCCGCCCTCGCCAAAGGCCGGGGTTTCGGTCAAGCCGCCAGCGAAGCCCGCAAACATTTGCAGCGCAACCCCGAGCGTTGGGTGAACTTGCATGGCCGGCCCTTGCAAGACTGGTTTGTGCCGGTCATTTACGAAGCCATGGACCGACGCTTGCTGACCAGCGACAAGCCCTTGTCGTTGAACCAAGCCCCGGAACTGGACCCGGTGCAGATCGATCCGACCTTGTTGCGTTATGTGCCGGACTCGGGCTTCATCGGGAGGGATGAAACCCTGCTGATGCTGGACCGGGCGTTTGACACCCATGCCATCGTGCTACTCCATGCCTATGCCGGTCAAGGCAAGACCGCCACCGCCGTCGAGTTCGCCCGTTGGTATGCGCAAACCGGCGGCTTGGGTGCGGAACCCCTCGTCTTGTTCACCTCGTTTGAGATTCACACCGACTTGACCGACGCGCTGAACCATATCGGCAGAATTTTCAACCCGCTATTGCAAGCTAACGGCATCGAATGGCACAGCCTCAACGATAACAGCCAGCGGCGTAGCTTGGTGTTGCAATTGCTGCGGCAAATCCCGCTGCTGTGGATTTGGGACAATGTGGAGCCGGTCGCCGGTTTCCCTGCTGGTACGGAATCGGCATGGACTAAGCAAGAACAAACCGAACTGGCGGATTTCCTCAAGCAAGTCAAGCTGGATCGGGCGACCAAGGCCAAAATCCTGCTGACCTCTAGGCGCGACGAGCAAGCCTGGCTAGGCGGCATTCCGCAACGCATCGCTATGCCGCGCATGTCCCAACCCGATGCCGCCGCGCTGGCACTGGAACTCGGCAAGGAACGCGGCTGGACCCGCGACGACACCGCCGAGTGGCAACCGCTGTTGAAGTATTGTAATGGTAATCCGCTGACCCTGCGCGTTATTGCTGGTCAGGCGGTGCGACAGGGCTTGAGGGACCGTAACCGCTTGGAGCGATTTATTCAATCCATCCGCGACGGCGAGCAAGCCATCGCCGATGCCGACGAGACAGAAGGCCGCGACAAATCCTTGGGCGCGTCCTTGGATTATGGCTTCAAACAAGCGTTCCAAGCCGATGAACTGCCGGTGATTTCCCTATTGCATTTGTTTCAAGGTGTGGTGGATGTTGATGTGTTGGAAACCATGGGGAAAGGGGAATATGCTTTGACGGAGTTGCAAGCCTTGGCCCAGACCGACTCGGTTTCCAAAACCGAGTCGGTCTATTCCAGCTTACTCCAACGCGCTACCGAGATAGGCTTGCTGACGCATCTAGGCGGGACTTGGTACACCATCCACCCCGCCCTGCCATGGTTCCTGCGGCAAGTATTTGCACGGCATTATGACGGTAAGGACGGGCGCTCCAGTACGGAGGCCGCACTACGGTCTTGGGTGAAAGCCATCGGTGAATTGGGTAATCACTACTGGTGGCAGTCCAACGAAGGCAACAGGGAGGTAATTCAGTTCTTGGCGCTAGAAGAAGCCAATCTGCTCCACGCCTGCCGCTCAGCCCGCCGCCATGGTTGGTGGGATTCCGTCATTTATTCTATGCAGGGTTTGCAAGATCTATACGATTTCCAAGGACGTGGTGCGGAATGGGCTAGGCTGGTCACAGAAATCGTACCGGATTATTGTACGACAAACGATGAACCGATGGCTGGACGAGAGAACGGCTATACCCTAGTTATGGGCTATCGTGTCAGACTGGCCAGGATACAATACCGTGACCTCAACCTTGCCGCATGTTTGCAGAGTAAATTGGTCGATTGGGATCAGTTAAATGCCGCTGACGCGTTGAGACTGCCAAATGATGCAACGTTGGATGAAATTCAACGCAACCGCATTCGAAGTCTGGGAGTGAGCGTGTTCGAACTAGGCCAAATACTGCGCGAGCAAAACATCGGCGACTGCGTGATGCGGTTTCAAGATGCCATCAAGTATTTTCAACGCACTGCAGACACTGCCGGAGAAGCTGTTACCCACTTCAACCTTGGCCTTGCCTATAAGGACATAACAGCTATACGCGATCTGTATATTGCCGAAACTGCTTATGATCGTAGCCTGAATTTGATTAATCCGAATGATGCACTAAATCGATCCAACTGCTTACAAGCAATCGGCTTAGTTCATTTTGAGCGATTTAACGAGGCGCGCCGCCGGAATGAATCGGAAGAGAAACTTCTTAAACATCTTCAGGCTGCCGAAACACATTTTCTCAATTCCCTGAAACTTTGCCCCCCAAATGCAATTACTAATCTAGCACCGTCGTACAATGCTTTGGGCGTTCTTTACGCGGAAGTCGGTCAGACCGAAAATGCCCGCCAGCAATTTGAGCGGCGTGTGCAATTGGCGGAGCAAACCGGCGACCGCTATGGTGCCGGATCGACGCGCTACAACATGGCGCAGATGTACAGGCAATCCGCCAACATCCAAGACAACCCAAATCGACGGAGGGATTTGCTGCACCGCGCCAAAGCCTATGCCGAGGCGGCGCTGCGGGACTACCAGACTTACCAAGGCCGCGCCGCCGACAAAGAAGCCAACACGCAGCAACTCATCGCCACCATCGAACAAGCCCTCGCCGGTTCGTAGGTCGGCATCCCATGCCGACGACGAAGCTGATGGGGTTTCAGGCTTGCCTTGCGGGGGGTTGCTCTGGTTCCCAAGCTCCGGCTTGGGAACCGTTAGTTTTCAAGCTCTTGCTTGTACGTTGGAAGCTGTAGCTTCCGAGACGGAGTTCCCAAGCTGGAGCTTGGGAACTAGCCAAGGTGTCCGCTGTCACGGCTGCGCTTCTCCCTTTAAAACGATAAAACGTTTGTAGTCCCGGCTTCAGCCGGTTCTTTTCGGACTGTTTGCCGCCTAAAGGCGGGGCTACAAACGCTAATTTACCAGTTTTTTCCGTCTAGTTTGCAGCCTAAAGGCGGGACTACGAACGCTAAATTCATGGAAGCTTACAATCCCGCCAACCAAATCCTTAAACGGAGACCGAGTTCAGTGGTGTAACCCATCGTGGCATAGCGAATCTTCCCATCCTGCCCAAGCACGAAAATTGCTGGCACACCGGTCACGCCAAATGCTTGGGCGATTTGCCCATTTTCATCATTCAAGGTTTCCACTGAAAACTTCTGCTCGACCATGTATTGTTTCACTTCGGGAAGCGTACCCGATTGCATGGCAAGGCTTATCAAGGAATGGTCCGTCGCAACATTCTGGATAGTATTTTGCATTCCGCCGCAAATGGAGCACCAACTCGCCCAGAAATAGATGACCGAGGGTTTGCCGTGCAACTGAGCCAAGGTAAAGCTGTCACCCGACAGGGTTGTTCCAGCGATTTCAGGGGGTTCCCCCGACACAAGGTTTCGGTTAACCGCAAATTGCATTCCGACGACCAAGGCAATGATGCCAACCCAAGTCAATAAACGGTTTTGTTGTGCTTTCATGAATTTACATTTGATAGGATGGTTGGGAAACATGGCCCGGCTTTGGGATCAGAAACATAATACTTTAGCCTATCTCGCCATCTGCCGTAAAATCATCAAAGGATTTCCGAGCGATGCTACATATAGTCTACATTTCTTAACTTGATGACAGTGGCGCAGGAGCATGGAAGCGATCAAATTAACCTGCCTTCCAATTCGTTTGGGCAAGGTGGATAATAGCACCAGCAACTCTCATTATGAGGCAAAGCGTTGATGTATAAACCGTCATTCCTGCCGGGAAGCAGGACAAATCGGCAGGACAGCCGATTTGCTTAGGCCAGCCGCCCGTAGGGTTCGGGACAGGGATATTCCGAATGCATCCAGTCACAGGGACGTGAAACTAGGATTTGCCATTCACGTTTAATCAGGCGCTTATACACCGACAAGTTACCATCCATGGCACTGGATTCCGGCAGTCCATGCCGGAATGACGGCGTTTTAGAGATAATAAGAATTGCTGATGAGGCGCAGAAACCATTGACAGTCACGATCTACACCACTCGACGCTCATGACAGACAAAGAATTGAAAGAACTGGTTGCGAGTTTGATCCTCGCACAAAAAGAAAAGGCATTTTAGTTGCGTATAAACCTAAAAACCCTGGGTTGTCGGCTAAATGAAGCCGAATTGGAAACCTGGGCGAGACAATTTCGTTCCGAAGGCCACAACATAGTCAATTCTGTCAACGAAGCAGATTTGATTGTGCTGAACTCCTGCGCGGTCACTCAAGATGCAGTGCGTAAATCCAAGCACTTGATCCGTCGGACTCACCGTGAAAACCCAACGGCTAAATTGCTCGTGTCGGGCTGCTATGCCAGTTTGCATCCTGACGAAGTCAAAGCTTCGCTTGGGGTTGACCTCGTGGTGGGCAATCAAGACAAAGGCCGTCTGGTGGAGATTGCCAAATCAAGCTTTGATTTGCCTACGATGCCAGAATTTGCCAGCGAACCGGGCGAGGCTGCATTATTTGCGATGGGTCGCCAACGGGCATTCGTCAAGGTACAAGACGGTTGCCGATACCGCTGCACGTTTTGCATCGTCACTGTGGCGCGAGGCGAAGAGCGTAGTCGTTTAACCCTAGACATAATCAATGAAATCAACCAACTGCACCAAGAAGGGGTGCAGGAAGCCGTATTGACAGGGGTTCATCTAGGCGGATGGGGCAGTGATTTAGGCTTGCGCTTGGAAGATTTGCTCTCTGCCGTGCTGGCAAACACTGATATGCCACGCTTGCGCATGGGTTCATTGGAGCCATGGGAATTGTCGGATGGATTTTTTGAATTATTGCAAAATCCGAGACTAATGCCCCATTTGCATCTGCCATTGCAAAGCGGCTCGGATACGGTGTTGAGAAGAATGGCCCGTCGCTGTAAAACCGCCGAATTTGCCCAATTGGTGGCGAGCGCCCGTCAAGCCAACCCTGACATTAATATTACCACAGACATTATTGTAGGCTTCCCCGGCGAAACCGAGGCTGAATGGGAGGAAAGCCTTGATTTTATCAGGCAAGTGGGTTTTGGGCATATTCATATCTTCGGCTATTCGGCCCGCGAAGGCACTAAGGCGGCTAGCTTACCCGAACAGATTCCACCAGCAATCATTAAAACCCGTGCGCAAGAATTGCAAAGGCTTGCCAATCAACAGAAACGGGATACTTTGCAGCGTTTTATCGGTAGGGAGTTTATGGTGTTGTGGGAGAGGGCGAGTGCATCTAACGAAAATGGAACGATGACATTTCCGGGCTACACGCCCAATTATTTAAAAGTAGCCACCACAGCCGCTCCGGGGCAGGATTTGTGTCGGCGTTTAGCCCTTGCCCGTTTGACAGAGATTGCTGAAAGTGGGGAATGTTTAATGGGGGAATTGTTGTAGTAGATTGAATGCAAGTTGGCGTTCAAAGATGGTTTGGGCCTTTATTCCAAAATGCAAAGCTTGCTTCGCCTGTCAAGGCAAGCTTTGACGCTCCAAAACTAGGCCGCTGCGTTACATCAGTTGGTAAGTAATACCCATCTACGAGGTTTCTTTCCTACGCTGGGCAATGTAAAGCGTTGCGCCAATCACTGCGGCGGGGGGTATGAAAATGTTCAATACTGGAATACCCAGGCCAAACATGATGGCAGCGCCAAAGCCCAAAGCCTCCATGCGGGAAGATTTAGCCAAATCCCGTTGTTCCGGGAATGCCATGCCTTCGGCTTCTAGCGGATAGGCTAGAAACTCTAAGGACAAGCTCCATGCACCAAATAAAATCCATAGAAATCCGGCAATTAGATTGACACCCGGAATGGCAGTCGCCAATAACAAAGGTAAGGCACGAAAGGCGAAATAACGAAGACGCCGCAAGCTTGAGGCGAGATCCGCCACGATGGTTGTGCTAACCCGTGCTTGATCGGTTCCGTTTGCCGGCGCAGCACTGACCAGTGACAGTACTTTTTCGGACAATGGACCGTATAAGGGAGACGCAATGAGGTTCGCCACCAAGGTGAAGGTAAACAAGGTGAAGCCAGCCAATAATACTGCGAACAAGGGCCACAGCAGCCAATTCAGCCAGTGCAGGGAATCGGGGATGAGCCAATCCAGCGCCATGGAGAAATAATGAACTCCTAGCCAAGCTGCCAAGGCATACAGGGCTAGATTGATTAATAAAGGGCCGAGTAAGAAAAAGCGAAGTTCAGGACGCCTCAACATGGTGAGGCCACGTAATAAAAAAGTTGCTCCAACCAAGGGGGCGGTGATGAATTTTACGGGTTGAGTCATATAACTTATTAATTAACTGATCTACTGGATGGAAAAGTGTGTTTTGCCTATCAAGCTAGGTATTGATGCTCGGATTATTCCGGGGGTTTGAAGTCCTCAGGTTTCATGCCGTGCCGACTAAGCAGTCGATAGAATTCGGTGCGGTTGCGCTTGGCCAGCTTGGAGGCTTGGGTGACACTCCCGGCAGTCATTTGCAGTAGCCGGATCAAATAATCCCGCTCGAATTTATTGCGGGCATCTTGGAGGGATAGGAATTGGGTTGGTTCGTCCCTCACGGCCCTTTGCACCAATGACAGGGGAATCAGGGGGGTGTGGGACAGGGCAATGCATTGTTCCACGACATTGCGCAATTGGCGCACATTGCCGGGCCATTCTGAATTCACCATGCATTCCATGGCCTCGGGGGAAAATCCTTTGACCCTGTCACCATAAGTTTCCGACAGGTTCCTCATAAAGTGATTCGCCAGCAACGGAATGTCTTCCGGTCGTTGGGACAGCGGTGGAAGTAGGAAAGTCACCACATTTAAGCGGTAATACAAGTCTTCGCGGAAATTGCCTTCCCGCATCGCAGTTTCCAAATCGGTGTGAGTGGCGGAAATCATCCTGACATCAATCGGGTCGTCTTTGGTTCCGCCCACTGAGCGTACTTTCATTTCTTGCAAGACGCGCAACAACTTGACTTGTATGGATTTTGGCATGTCGCCAATTTCATCCAAGAATAGCGTTCCGCCATTTGCCTCGCGGAATAGCCCATTATGGTCGCGGATGGCACCGGTGAAAGAACCCTTTTTATGTCCAAACAATTCAGATTCGAACAAGTTTTCAGGAATCGCGCTACAGTTGACGGCAACAAATGCGCCTTCACTACGGCTGCTGGCCTCGTGGATGGCTCTGGCGAGTAATTCCTTGCCAGTGCCACTATCGCCCCCAATGAAAACGCTGGCCTTGTTTTGGGCGACTCGTTGGGCTTGATTGAGCAGTTCCTCCATAAGGGGGCTTTGGGTAATGATTTTTTCCCGCCAGATGCCCGTGGACTGGCTGTCGATGTTGGTGACGCCTATCCTCATGGCATCCTCGACTTGCTTGATCAATTCGTTTTTATCGACAGGCTTGGTCAGGAAGCCGAACACACCCCGTTTAGTGGCGTTGACTGCGTCGCTAATGGTGCCGTGGGCGGTCAAGATGATGACCGGCAAGGTCGAATATTGAGAGTGCAAGGCTTCGAACAGGGCCATGCCATCCATTCCCTCCATACGCAAATCGGTAATCACGACGTGCGGGCGGAAGTTAGACAAACGGGATAAGGCTTCCATGCCGCTGCTGGCAGTGGTAAGGTCATAACCCGCTGATGTGAGGCGCAAGCCCAATAAGCGCAGCAGGTCAGGGTCGTCATCCACTAATAAGATGCGTTTGCTCGATTCGCTCATGTGTTTTTTGAACCTTCGGTTTGTTCAGTTGATTTTCGATAGGTTGATGATTGGATGGGGATCAAGACTCTGATCCGCGCACCTGCATGATCCTCATGTGATTCCAGCACCTCCACTTTTCCATGGTGGCTTGCGACGCATTCGGCGACGATGGCAAGCCCGAATCCAGTGCCTTTTACGCCTAGGGTACGGGATGAACGACCTTGGAAAAAGGGTTCAAAGACTTTTTGCCGCTCGTCTGGGTCAATGCCAGGCCCTTCATCTTCGATCTCCAGCACCATGTGACCTCCCTCACGACTGAGTGACAAGCGGATTTCACCTCCTTCTGGTGAATATTTGACCGCATTCGACAATAGATTGTCGAATATGGTTCGTAATTGCTCCTTATCACCCATTATTTCCATTGGCTCAACAAAGTTAACCACATTGATGGACTTGTTACGCAATTGTAAGCGATAGTCGTCGAGTAGTGTTAACACCATCTGCCGGATATCAACAAGGACGAGCTTTTGATAAGTCCTGCGAGCGCTCACCTGACTGTAATTGATCAGTTCGGCAATCATCCTGTCCATTTTATCAGCGTTGCTAAGCAATATCTCGGCTATATCCTTTTGTTCCAGATTTAACTCCCCTACGACTTCGTCCGACAGTAAATCCGCGCCCTCACGAATGGTCGCCAACGGGGTTTTGATTTCATGGGAAACATTGCGCACAAACCTCTGCTTAGCCATCTCCAAGTCGTTAAGGTGGGTGCGCAACCATTCGAGGCGTTCACCCAGAAATTCTACATCGGCAGTGCCAACAACCCGAATTGGCTGGGTGAAATTGCCAGCCCCCAAGGTTCGGATGAAAAAATCAATTTGTCTAATCGGGTTGTGTAGCAGGTAAATAAAAACCAGCAATACGATACAAGATATGGATACGAGCGTCACAATGTGGATCACTAAGTCTTGCTTGGCACTGTATGACAGCTTGGCAAGGGTTTTGGATTCGTCCTCAATGTGCGCGGCATAACCAAAGGACAAGTCTCTAGCCTTGGCCTTGACCGATTGGAACAAGTCAGAATCGGGCGGGGTAGCCTGAGGCGGACGGGATGCACCGCTAGAGGGAGGCGTATTGTTTGCAATGGCTTGGGTCGGTTTAGCCGGATATCGTGCAACAATTGTCTCAAAGGCGGTTTTTTCTTCAATGAAAAGTGCTTCCAAGCCTATCGTCAGAGGGCTGTCGGAAGTCTTCGCCGAATTGATCTGGTTTTGCAAGTACTCGGTTAACTGATCGTGAATCAATTTGAAATCGGAAAAGGAGGCAGCATCCCGCTTGTTCAAATAATATTTGCCCCTGCGTTCCAAGTCGTTCAGTTGATCTAATAACTCTTGACTGCTTTTTGCTTCAGCGGCAGCATGATGGACCGCATGTTGTGACTGCAACGAAAGCTGCTCGATAGCAAAAAACGCAGACACTAAACCGGCCAACATGGGCAGCAGTGTAAAGCCGAGGCTTAACAGTGCCAGTGTCTTCATGGACAGATGGCGCAATATCCGGGACATAAATTTCATAGCCAATCCAAAAACCTTGAGGAAATGTTTTACAATTATCCCATGGTCAGTGCCGACAGCAGAAATTCTCTCAGGTGTTTTAATCTCCGTGCATGATTTGGCGAAATTAAACAGACCCTCTTGCGGGAATTACCGTTGTTTTCACAGGCAAGTTTCACCCCTTATTCATCAACAATAATCCAATTGACTGAAAAAACTATGGACAGCAAAGATAAACCCACATCGATTCAATCCTGCCCAAGCGCAACGGTGGCATCCATTTGTTTGGGGCTAAGCTTGGGCCTGACTAGCTTGTCGATTTCTGCAAACGAATGGTCTAGTGTGCAAGGCCCATCTTCAGGGCCACCCCGGTCCGTAGGCGAAACCAACAGCGGCTGTATCGGCGGCGCACAAACACTGCCCTTGGAAGGCAAGGGCTATCAAGTCATGCACATTGAACGTGACCGCTACTATGGTCATCCTGATTTGATAAGGGCGCTTAAACTATTGGGGCAGAAAGCCGATCAGCACGACTTAGGCATCGTGCAAATCGGCGACTTGGGCCAGCCACGGGGAGGCCCATTGCCATTCGGCCACCGCAGTCACCAAAGCGGTTTGGATGTTGACATTTGGTTCAACCTCAATCCGAGAATTCTTGCAGGGGCTAATGCAACGCACAGCAATATTAGTGCGCCTTCCATGTTGAATGATTCAAAAACCGGGTTGGATCGAGACCGCTGGACCTCAGGCCAAACGAAGCTATTGGAATTGGCGGCAAACCTGCCGGGAGTCGACCGGATTTTTGTCAACCCCTATATCAAGAAAGAACTGTGTGACACCGTTGAGGGCAACCGGGCATGGCTACGTGTCGTCCGGCCTTGGTATAACCACGATGACCACCTTCATATGCGCCTTGCTTGCCCAATCGGAAGCACTAGCTGCCGGGAGCAGGACCCAGTCCCTGTAGGCGAGGGTTGTGACTCTAGCTTGGACTGGTGGTTCCACCATGACACAACACCTACCCCAAAGCCTCATGCGGCCCCCAAACCACGACTACCTGACGAATGCATGGATATATTAGCGGAGCCTTAGCGAGTATGGAAAGTGGTTGTAAAAAATCCTGACACGGCTGAAGCCTAGTGTTCGATTATCGGGCAGCAAAGCTGTGCAAATCAGTCATGCTGCCAATTTGTACGCAGGACCATCCCGGAATAACAGAAAAGCAATGCGACATCTTTATATTTTTGCAAAAAAAGATAATGTCGACTGTCAACTATTTTTACACTTGCTGTGGCCCGGTTGGATTTGGACTCACGGCCTTAGGGCATGAAGTCTTATCAAAATTCCCGGCTAGAATTATCGCATAAGAAAGGCGGTGCTTGGGTAACCAAGCACCGCCTGTGTTCATTCAAAGATTGTCAAAATATCGATTTACACCAGTAACTTGAAATTACGCCTTCTGGCTAATGCCCAAGCTGCCAAGCCAATGCCGAACAGCGGTAAAGACGATGGTTCGGGGAGTAACTGGATGAGTGCCGTGATTTCAACTGGCTTGGGTTCATTGGGATTCATGTTGCTGTATTCAATCACGTTTTGCGGTGGCTGCAAGGTGATGAGCAAGGTATCAAAGCCATTATGGAATACGAACGTTGTGTTGAATGGCGAAAACACCAAGCTACCGTTGACTCTTAGGTAGCCACCAATATCATCTTCGATCACATTGGATGTTGACCAAGTAAAGCCAAGGCTTACGTTTTGTTTCACCCCCTCGCTGACAATCGAAAATATCAGTGGGGCGAATGGGGAGCTTGGGTCTGGGTTGTTGTAGGAGACTGGCCCTGAGCATTCCAAAAATTTGCAGTTTTGGTTCATGCTATAGTTTGCGAAACCCAAAGTGATTGTTTGGGTTACGTTTGGGTTGGGAACCAAATCCGGGACAAGATCCAAAGTCTCACCGCTATTTTCCACAAAATTAAGTTGGTCGTAAGCCGAACTAGTTAAGGAACCAATAGCGGTCACATTATTCACTACATCTGTACTAATAGTCACTAGTTTGGCTTCAACGGGCAGACAGAAGAAATTGCCAAACAGCAAGCCAAATGCAGCAGGCAACCAGATTTTTTTTATGCCTTTCATGACTTCTCCGAAATTCTTTGAGGTAGCGGCGTATTTTCACCAGCTTGCTGATACGGCCTATCGCTTATAAGTAAACCTTTCATTTTTAGCAATTTACGCGCCAATACAAGCATATCAGTGACTTATCGTTATATTTTCGTTGCCTAGTTGGCAGTTGTAAAATTTATTGACGCTTGGCAGTACATAGAGCCAGCGGTTGTGAGCTAAGCCCATCATTTCATCTTAGTTCGCAACTAACGAAAATGCACCAAAAATGTGCTTTCGATTGCAGCTTACAGTACTGCATGCAAAATTATTCTCACAATAAATGATAACACTGTTCTAGGCTTGAACATTACTTTTTTCGTTTGCCCGTCAATTGACGTTTTCCCTAGACAGTCTGTTCAATACGTTTACCAACAGATTAGGGTCATCACTCGCAAATTGAGTGGCCGATTGTTCCCTGCGCAACCATGTGAATTGTCGCTTGGCAAACTGACGGGTGGCGATGATGCCGCGATCAACCATGTGGGCATAATCCCCTTCGCCGCTTAAATAGGCCCACACTTGCCGATAACCCACCGCGCGAATGGATGGCAATTCTTCGTGCAAATCCTTGCGTTGAAATAGGCGATTGACTTCATCCACCAAGCCCTGCTCCAGCATGGATAGGAAGCGTAGACGAATCGTCTCGTGCAGGATTTTGCGGTCGCCGGGGGACAAGATTAACCGGATGATGTTGAAAGGCGGAGGTGCGGAGCGGCCTTGTGCGCAATGTTCGCTCAATGAAATCCCCGTCAGCCGATAAACTTCCAATGCCCGTTGAATCCGTTGTGGGTCGTTAGGATGGATGCGGGCAGCCGCTGGCGGATCGATTCGGGCCAGTTCATCATGCAAAGCTTGCCACCCTAGGCTTACTGCCTCTGCATCAATTTGTCGTCGTAGCGCTTCATCCGCTTCGGGAAGATCTGCCAGTCCATTGAATAAGGCGTTGAAATACAGCATTGTGCCACCCACCAGCAAGGGCAACCGTCCCCGCCGGGTGATGTCATCCATCAAGTGCGCAGCATGTTGCAGGAATTGTCCGGTTGAGTAGGCTTCTGCGGGGTCGAGAATGTCAATCAGATGATGTGGGATTCCTTCCCTTTCTGCCAGGCTGGGTTTGGCCGTGCCGATGTCCATGCCCCGGTAAACCAAGGCGGAATCCACGCTGATGATTTCCCCGTTTAATGCTTGGGCCAGTTGGATTGCAAGCCGGGTTTTGCCCGAAGCGGTCGGACCCATCAAGGCGATGGCAGAGGGAAGATTCATTGCTGAATTGAAAGCCATATCAAAGTGGCAACGTGTTGCAAACCTGGCCGTGTGGATTGGTCTTGGTGGATAAGCGCACTCATTTTACTGTCCACGCAAGAAAAACCTATCCAAGTCCTTGCCACTCAGTTCGACCCAAGTGGGCCGCCCGTGGTTGCATTGACCGCTGTTTTCGGTTGTCTCCATCTCACGCAGCAGGGCATTCATCTCAGGGATGGTCAGCTTTCGGTGCGCCCTGACCGAACCATGGCAGGCCATGGTCGCCAAAACAGTATTGACGGCTTGCTCCAAGCGTGGGCTGCGGCCATGCAGGTTAAGGTCCGCCAAGGTGTCACGCAATAGTTTTTCCGCGTCCACGCTGCCAAGCAAGGCGGGCATGGAACGCACCAGCACCGTATCGGGTCCGGAACGAGTCAGGTCCATGCCCATGCCGGAAAAGGAAGGGGCAAATTCTTCGATTAAATCGGCCTCCCTTTCACTGAGTTTGACACTGACCGGCAATAGCAGGGGTTGGCTGGCAACCCCGCCGGATTGTTGTTGACGTTTCAGCTTTTCATAGGTCACCCGTTCATGTGCCGCATGTGCGTCAACCAGTATCAAGCTGCTTGCAGTTTCTGCCAAGATATAGATGTTATGCAAATGGGCAATGGCAAAACCCAAAGGGGGGTGACTCGGTTCATTTTGATGAGAGCTTGGTGACGGGTTGCTGCTTGTTGGCGTGTAAAGCTCATTCAGGGTGAGCAAGGTTTCACGGATTTGCAGCGGTAGGTTCGTTTGCCTAGGGGCATGGGCCATGGAACCCAATCGCCCAGAATGAGCCGAACCGGGCCTTTCCGGTGTTGGCAAGTTAGGCATCTCGCCTGGAAAGGAAGAAGCCATGACGGAGGACGTGGGCCGATCATCCGCAATGGCGCGGTGTAAGGCACGGAACAGAAAATCATGCACTAAGCGGCTATCACGGAAACGAACCTCTAGTTTGGCCGGATGGGCATTGACATCCACCATGGCCGGGTCCAAGGCCAAATATAAAACATACACGGGTTGTCGTCCGTGGTACATCACATCTTGATAGGCTTGGCGCACGGCATGGGTGACCAGTTTGTCTCGCACCAGCCTGCCATTGACATAAAAAAATTGCATGTCCGCTTGACTACGCGAAAACGTGGGCAAACCGACCCAGCCGGAAAGCCTTAGGCCGGATGACTCGAAATCCACCGCAAGAGCGCTATCCAAGAAGGTTTCCCCGCATAGCAAAGCCACTCGGCCCTCACGCTCGGTTTGATCTGTGGCAGGCTTGAGGTTAAGCACATCGCGCTGGTTATGGCGCAAGACAAAGCCTGTTTCAAACCGGCTTAAGGCCATGCGCTTAAGCAAAGTTTCAATGTGGGAGAATTCTGTTTTCTCCGAACGCAGAAATTTACGTCGGGCCGGTGTGTTGTAAAACAAGTCACGAACTTCCACGCACGTGCCGCACGGATGCGAGGCAGGGAGAATTTCATAGCCATTTTCCGTGCCATCCGCCAAGATGCGCCAAGCATTATTTGAGCCTGGAGTCCTTGAGGTTAGCGCCAGCCTCGCCACCGAACTGATGCTGGGCAGGGCTTCCCCGCGAAAGCCCATGCTGGAAACCCGCTCCAAATCGTCCAAGCTGGAAATTTTGCTGGTGGCATGACGGGATAAGGCCAGCGGCAATTCGCCTTGTTCCATGCCGATGCCATCGTCGCGTATGCGGATTAGCCGCAAACCGCCCATTTCAATGTCCACTTCAACCAGATTGGCGTCTGCGTCGAATGAGTTCTCCACCAGTTCCTTGACCACCGACGCAGGACGTTCAACCACCTCGCCGGCGGCGATTTGGTTGATTAACTGAGGGGGGAGTAGGCGAATGGTCATTGGGGGCAGGGCTGCGTAAAATGCTATTATATCAAGCTAATACTGACTCTAAAAAATAAATTAGACCATCATGCCACCTACCCTACCCTATGCCTTTGGCGATCCGCCATCCACTGGCAAAATCAAACTAAAACCCGAAGACTTTATCGTTGAGGAAATCCTAGGTTTTGAACTGACTGGCGAAGGCGAACATGTCTTCCTGAAGGTTCAAAAGCAAGGTGAAAATACGGATTATCTTGCCCGTCAAATCGCCAAATACGCGGGACTACCGAAAATGGCAGTGAGTTATGCCGGCATGAAAGACCGATTTGGTTTGACCACGCAATGGTTCAGTGTCCATATACCCGGTAAACGTGAGGTCGATTGGAATGGGTTGAACTCTGAATCCGTGTCGGTGCTAGAATCTATCCGGCATAATCGCAAGCTGAAAAAAGGCGCATTAAAAGGCAATTGCTTTGAGATTACCGTCAGGGAATTGGAAGGCGACAAAGCATTGGTCGAGGAAAAACTGGTAAGGGTGAAGGCCGAAGGCGTACCCAATTATTTCGGCCCACAGCGTTTCGGCAAAAATGGCAATAATTTGGTTCAAGCAGAAGCCATGCTGAAAGGTGAACTGCGATTGCGGGACCGTAATCTGGAAGGCATTTACCTATCTGCAGCCCGCTCGGAAATCTTCAACCGAGTGCTGGCGAGCCGAGTGGAAGCGAGGACTTGGAACCAAGCGATTGACGGCGATGTATTCATGTTTGCCGATTCCAACAGCATCTTTCGCGCCGAATTGAACTCGGAAACCTTGGCCCGTGTCGCTGCGTTGGACATCCATCCCAGTGGGCCGTTATGGGGCAAGGGCGAACTTGCCACGACGGGTGCAGCCCTAGCGATTGAGCAGTCCATCGCGTTAGAATTACCCGTATTCAGTGACGGCTTGGAACGCATAGGCATGGAAACCTCACGTCGTCCTTTGCGCCTACCCGTTCCTGATTTGAGTTGGGAGTTTTGCCAAGAAAGCACTTTGCGGCTATGCTTTACGTTGACTTCTGGGGCTTATGCCACTGTGGTGTTGCGGGAGGTGGTATCTTTCGACGGATCAATTGATTAATGTCCATTGAGAAAATAATATCGGGCGGTCAAACTGGTGTAGACAGGGCCGCTTTAGATGTGGCAATTACATTGGGTTTTCCGCATGGCGGTTGGATTCCTGCCGGACGATGGGCCGAAGACGGGCGAATACATAAACATTATAATCTCCAAGAAACACCAAGTTCGGAAACTGCACAACGAACAGAATGGAATGTTAGGGATTCGGATGCGACTTTGATTATTTCAAACGGGGCATTGCAAGGTGGTACCCTGCTGACGCTGGAATTAGCGATAAAATATAATAACTCCTGTCTGCATATTGAATTGTCAGTTGTTACGGAAAACGAAGGCATCAAGTTAATTGCTGATTGGCTTGAATCAAAGGATTGTAAAATATTGAATGTGGCGGGGCCGAGAAGCTCGGAAGATTCAGAAATTTATCGGCAGACTTACGAACTATTAATGGGAATCTTCGCGCCCGCGCATTGGAGTGCAAGGCTTACCTTGCATAAGGGCGCAAGCCCTTTATCATTTTCGCAAGTCAAACCTTGCACTCCATCAGCCGAACGAATACAGAATGCGTAACTTAATGGCAGAGCCGCAAGAGTACTGGAAAGATAAGTAAAGTATCAGGCAAATATATGTATATCCAATCAGTCAAAATAAAGAATATAAAATCATTTGCCGAGTTAAATTGGACACTGGGTGAGGATACTCAGAAGAAGGGTTGGCATGTAATTCTTGGTTCTAATGGTTCTGGAAAGTCTAGTCTAATAAGGGCAGTGGCTTTTGCACTCATAGGATTAAGGGAAGTAGTAGGAGCGAGGCAAGACACAAATAGATGGATTCGTTCAGGTCAAAATAAGGCTAATTTAAAAGTAGAAATAATTGAGGATAATCAGTATGACCAGAGACCCAGCCGTAAGATTTCTCCTGTTTATAAGCTCCTGATCGAAATATCATTCAAACCTTCATTCGTTGATTCAAGTAATTCTGATAGAGAATATGGAGATACCATTTGGAGCAAACAGAATAATGGTTGGTTCTCCGCAGGTTTCGGTCCTTTCCGTCGATTTACCGGAGGAAATAGTGATCTCCAACAACTATATTCCAGCCACCCTAGGCTAGCCCGCCATTTATCAGTGTTTGGCGAAGATGTAGCATTAACCGAAGCCTTAACTTGGTTGCGTGATCTTCGGTTCAAGCAACTAGAATCGCAAGGACAAAACAACTTGATTGATAAAATCAAGGATTTTATCAATCAAGATGGGTTTCTACCGTTTGGAGCTAAGCTAACAGAAGTCAATTCAGATCAGGTTGTTTTCCGTGATGGTGGGGGAGTCGATATTCCTGTGCTGGAACTCAGTGATGGCTACCGCTCGGTTCTAAGCCTGACCTTTGAATTGATTCGGCAAATGGCTGCCTGTTTTCCTAGTCACGAATTATTTGACGGAACCGGCACAAATATAGTAATACCCGGAGTTGTACTTATTGACGAAGTGGATGTTCATCTTCATCCCAATTGGCAACGTGAAATTGGCCCATGGTTATGCAGACTATTCCCACAAATTCAATTCATTGTCACCACCCATAGCACCTTTGTTTGCCAAGAAGCCACTTCGATATGGCGACTACCTGATCCAGGTACGGATGAAGAATTTAAACGGGTAACAGGTGAAGAATTGACTCGCTTGAAATATGGGGATGCAACACTGGCCTTGGAAACCCAAGCTTTTGGATTGGAGCAAAACCGATCAGATAAAGCCAATGAATTGTTGGACGAATTAGCGGCACTCAACTTAAAAGCTTCCAAAATTAAACTCAGCGATAAAGAAGCCAAGAGATTAAAAGAATTAAAGACTTTGCTTCAACCTGTCTTGCCTTGAGTTGATCTATGCTGGCGATTTCCTTTAATAAGTTGTCGGAAGATGCAATTGATGGACTGCTTGCACACACTACCCTAATAACCTTACAAAAAGATTTTCCCGAGCAGGTTGCTAAAGCTAAGAGTTTGTGGGATGCCAAAAGACCGGTGAAACTATTCAACGAACTAAAAGAAACTCTGGCGCTGATGTGCAGCGGCAATCAACGTTGCATGTATTGTGAAGATTCCTTTGCTGATGAGATTGAGCATCGAAGACCTAAAAATCTTTATCCACAGCAAACCTTTGATTGGGATAACATGCTCTATTCCTGTGGACCTTGCAATGGCCCCAAAAACAACCAATTTGCCATTTTAAATCCGCCATACGCAAACGGTTATACTGATATTTCGCCTAAGCGTGGGGAAGTACCGGAAAAACCTAAATCAGGCATGGATGCGCTTATTAATCAGAGGGTAGAAAACCCGCTTGATTTTATTTGGTTAGACTTCAATACCTTCCGATTTACCCCAATCAATCCAAATCAGGATTCAATCGAATATTGGAAAGCTGAATATACTATTAAACTGTTACGCCTTAACGCTCGACAAACCCTAATCCGTGGCAGAGAACATGCCTACCATTCGTTCCGTAATGGACTTTCCGATTATCTAAGAAATTTAAATCCTAATCGTCAAGTTGAATTCCGTAAATTTCTTAAATCAGCCCCACACAAAACTGTCTGGGAAGAAATGAAACGCCAATATAGCCAAAGAGATGATTTGCGCGATCTTTTCCAGCAAGCACCGGAGGTATTGGCATGGTAATCCAGTTAGACTTTTTTAAAATAAAATACTAATGCAAGACAACCAACTTCTCCGCTATAGCCGTCAAATCATGCTGCCTCAGGTGGATATTGAAGGTCAGCAAAAACTGCTGGATTCCCGCGTGTTGATTATAGGCTTAGGGGGGTTAGGCTCCCCTGCCGCCATATATTTAGCTGCTGCCGGCATAGGGCGATTGATATTAAATGACTTTGATCAAGTGGATTTATCCAATCTGCAACGGCAAATTGCCCACGATACGGATAATTTGGGACTCAGCAAAGTGGAATCTGCCAAGCATACTTTGCTGCGGGTGAACCCGGAAATTCAAATTGAAACTATTGGGCATCAACTTGTCGATAACGAATTGGAGCAGGAAATCGCCAACAGCGATGTGGTCTTAGACTGCACCGACAACTTCGCCACTCGCTTTGCCGTCAACCGGGCTTGCGTGAAAACTAAAACCCCTTTGGTTTCTGGCGCGGTGATTCGCTTTGAGGGCCAGATTACCGTATTCACCCCTGGTTTTGACGATAGCCCTTGCTATAACTGCTTATACCCCGACCAAGGCGAATTGGAGGAAACCTGTGTTCGCAATGGTGTCATCGCCCCATTACCCGGTATTATCGGCTCCATGCAAGCCTTGGAAGCAATTAAACTCATCGCAGGCATTGGACAATCCTTGCGTGGGCGCTTACTTTTATTTGACGCTTTGACCATGGAATGGAACAGAATGAGACTTAGGAAAAACCCGGCGTGTCCCACCTGTGGTTAATGGCTTTGAATCGTCATTATTAAAAAAGTTTTTTCGGTACAAACAGAATATATAAAAAACTTAATTCTTTAATCCCGTCCCGCGCTTTAGCAGCCAAAGCGACCAACCTAGTAAGACTAAGATAAAGCCAGTAATGATTAACAAGGCACGGTCTATGCCCACATCAGTCACCCCCAAAAATCCATAGCGGAAAGCGCTAATCATATACAGTATTGGATTTCCTAGCGAAATCGTTTTCCAAGGTTCGGGTAACAAGTCGATGGAATAAAACACCCCGCCTAGATACACTAACGGTGTCAATACAAAATTGGGTATGATGGATATGTCATCGAAGCTATTGGCAAATAATGCATTTAGGAAACCCGCCAAGGAAAATAAAATCGAGGTCAATAAGAATACCACCACGACCACTGCCGGATGCTCTACTTTAAGTGACGTGAATATGGCGGCAATCCCCATCACCACTCCACCCACTGCCAATCCTCGTGCCACCCCGCCGCCGACATAACCGGCCAGCATCATCCAGCCGGGAACCGGAGCGATCAACATTTCTTCAATATTACGCTGGAATTTGCTGGAATAGAACGAGGCCACCACATTCCCATAGGCGTTGGTAATCACTGACATCAGGATAATGCCGGGTACAATATAGTCCATGTATTGAATACCATGCATTTCGCCAATCCGTCCACCAATCAACTTGCCGAAAATCAGAAAATATAATGAAGTCGTGACGGCGGAAGGCAATAGTGTTTGTGGCCAGATGCGGACAAATCGGTGGATTTCTTTGTAAAGAATAGTCTGAAAAGCAATGAGTCGTTTCATGGAGATAAGTATTAGGTTAGACTGAGGGTCGTTCACCACGACCGGCTTCGACCAAGTTCATGAAAAACTGCTCCAACCGGTTGGATGCGTTGCGCAGACTGGTGACCTCGATGCCTTGCAGGGTCAAAACATCAAACAGGCCGTGAATGCCCAACTCCACAGGCACATCCACCGACCAAGTGCGATCATCAATGCGCGTTAACCGATAGCCGGTCAACTTCGGCAACCTTTCCAATGGCTTCCTGAGTTCCAAAATGAAACTGGTGACATCCAATTTTCCCAATAGATTGCCCATGGCATTGTTTTCGACAATTTCCCCATGGTCGATAATAGCAATATTTCGGCATAGGTTTTCCGCTTCTTCCAAATAATGCGTTGTCAGGATGATGGTAGTCCCGTCACGGTTCAATTGGCGGAGATATTCCCACATGGAACGGCGAATTTCGATGTCCACCCCGGCAGTGGGTTCGTCCAAAATCAACAAGCGGGGGGCATGGGCAAGGGCGCGGGCAATCATCAGCCGCCGCTTCATGCCACCAGAAAGCTGACGGGCCGATTCATTGCGCTTGTCGCCCAGTCCCAATACTTCCAAGCACTCGTCCGCTCGCTTGATGGCTTGCTTGCGTGGAATGCCATAATAACCGGCCTGATTGGTGACAATTTGATGCGCCTTTTCGAACTGATTGAAGTTCACCTCCTGTGGCACCAAACCGATGGACCGCTTGACGGCATCGGATTCACGGTCCAAATCATGGCCGAAAACCGTCACTTTGCCCGAAGTTTTGGTCACTAAGGACGAAATGATGCCGATAGTGGTGGATTTGCCTGCCCCATTTGGACCCAACAAGGCAAAAAAGTCACCTTCTTCCACATCAAGATTGATGCCTTTCAAAGCCTCTAATCCGTTTTTATAGACTTTTCTCAAATTGTTAATGGACAGGGCTTTCATTGAATAGGACTATTTGGGTAGGAGTCGTTTAAAATAGGTGGCCTTTCAGGAAAAAGCCTAGGAACACCCGTTGGTGCGTCTAAGACCTTTGGCCTTTGTCCCAACAAAGGGAGACTTAGGCTTTACCTGAGAGCCGAACAATCGGTTTGTACTGTCTGCGATTTTACCAGAAATTCCAAGCCACACATTTTCACTAGCCATTAAGGAATCGACCGTGCCGAAACCAACCACTCCCGAACTCGTCGCCGCCATCGATCTTGGTTCCAATAGTTTTCACATGATCGTCGCCAGTCTGCGCCAAGGGGAATTGGTCGTTGTCGACCGCCTAAGGGAAATGGTGCGCCTCGCCGCTGGCTTGACCCCAGACCGTTTTTTGACTGAAGAAGCGCAAAAAAAGGCGCTTGATTGTCTGCAACGTTTCGGACAGCGCCTTCGTGACATGCCCTCGGGCAGTGTTCGCGCCGTCGGAACCAATACCTTGCGTGTGGCCCGCAATTCAGCGCAATTCCTCGTACAAGCAGAACAGGCGTTGGGTCATCAGATTGAAATCATAGCTGGCATAGAAGAAGCCCGCCTGATTTATCAAGGTGTAGCCAACAGCCTAAACAATGATGGCAAGCGACGCCTAGTGATGGACATAGGCGGCGGTAGCACCGAATATATCATCGGCGTTGACCAAGCGCCTTTACAAAAAGAAAGCTTGCGCATGGGTTGCGTATCCATGAGCTTGAACCATTTTAATGACGGCAAGATCACCGCCAAGCGTTTCAAACGCGCCGTTATTGCCGCACAAGCCGAATTGGAACCGTTTGAAAATGCCTTCCGCCATGGCGCTTGGGAACAAGCCATCGGGGCATCGGGAACCATGCGCACAGTCGAGAAATTGTTGGTTAGCAATGGCTGGAGCAAGGAAGGAATAACCTTGGAAGGACTCAATCAGTTGATAGAAGCCATGTATGACGCCGGACATTGCGATAAATTGCAATTACCCGAATTGTCGAATGACCGCAAACCCATATTGCCCGGTGGCGTTGCCATTATTTACGCCAGCTTCAAGAGTTTGCAAATCCCCAAAATGAAAGTGGCCGATGGGGCTTTGCGCGAAGGCTTGATCTATGACTTGTTAGGCCGCATCAACCATGAGGATGTCCGCGACCGTACCGTGGCAGCCCTTGCATCCCGGTTTCATGTCGATCAAGAGCAAGCGTCGCGGGTCTGTCAAACCTTGGCGGATTTTTCCCGTCAGGTGCTGCCAATGGGTGGGGTCGAGCGCGAGGATGCCGAGACTTGGCTAAACTGGGCGGCAGGTTTGCATGAAATTGGCATCGACATTGCCCACAGCAATTATCACCGGCATGGTGCGTATATCATTGAAAATGGCGATTTACCCGGCTTTTCCCGTCAAGACCAAAAGCTGCTGGCAACATTGGTGCGGTTTCACCGCCGCAAATTGATTCCAAAGTCTTTCAAGGAATTAGTCAAACCTTGGGACATCGCTGCCTTCCCAATGACCTTACTATTTCGCCTGTCGGTATTGCTCCATCGTAGCCGCCAACCCACACCCTTACCCGCCATTACCTTGGCGATGACCGAAAACCGGATTATTTTGCGTTTCCCAAAAAACTGGCTCAAAGATCATCCTCTGACTGCCGCTGATCTTGAACAAGAGGCTGGCTATTTGCTAGGTGCGGAAATGGTGCTGGATTATGCTTGATTTCGATTGTTAGGCGATCAAGAACCGCTCGCCAAACCGAATCTGAAAATTCCAAGGCATCCCGCGCAGACATCAATAGCCTACGCGGGGTTGCCTAGGTTTATTGAGTGAAAACCTAGGATGGCAATATTTAGTGGGTTAAGTTTTGCGTCTGCTAGGTTTTTTCGGGGCGACTTCCCCACCTTCCACTGCCAAGTTTTCGTCTCCAGCCGCTTCGTCTATTTGAACGGTGGCGTTGTCCCTTTCATGCAACCATTTGGAAATGGCTGGCGCCAGTTCTTTCTGTGACTTGCCGCCGACAAACACGCCAATATGACCGCCCTTGAACTCATACAAGGTTTTGTCTTCCGTGCCGACCAAATCGTTTAAAGGTTTGGTTGCAGCGGGTGGGACCAAGTGATCGGCGGAGGCGTAGATATTCAGCAAAGGCATCGTGATATTGCCCAAATCCACCAAACGATCACCTATCTTCAACTCACCCTTGACGAGTTTATTGTCTTGATAGCAATCTTTAATGAATTGGCGCATACATTCACCGGCTTGTCCTGGACTGTCAAATATCCACTTTTCCATTCTGAGGAAATTGAGCAGTTTGTCCTTGTCTTCCATGACATCCAACATATCCACATATTTGCGGATATTCAGATTGAACGGCATCAACATTAAAAACCCGCCATTCAGGAAATCACCGGGTATGATTTTATAGGCATCCACCAATGCGTCAATGTTCAGATGCTTGGACCAGTTGAACAACAAACCCTCGTTGGTCGAGAAATCAATCGGCGCCACTAGCGTGACCAGATTTTGAATCTTATCCGGGTTTAAAGCCGAATAAATAGCAGAAAAAGTCCCGCCCTGGCAGATGCCCATCAGATTGACTTTATCACACTGCGATACTTTTCTGACAACATTGACGCAATTGTCAATATAGCCGTTGATATAATCGTCAAGGCCAAGGTACATATCCGCTTTGGTGGGGTATCCCCAATCGATGATGAACACATCTAGCCCTAAGTTCAGCAAGTTTCTAATCATGCTGCGGTCGGGCTGAAGGTCTAGCATATATTGACGATTGACCAATGCATAGACGACTAGCACCGGAGTCCGGCAAGTGCTGGCGTCTTTGCGGCTATAACGATAGAGTTTTAGTTTGTCTTCTTCGTAAATTAATTCCTTGGCTGCCGTTCCGACATCAATATCTTCAATCTCGGTCAACGCATTCACGCCCTTGATGACTTTGGTATTAAAATCTCCAAACTCTTTAATCAAGGACTTTGTATCAAAGGATAACAAAGTATGCGTCATTGGCTTACCTCGGAGAGTTGTTTTTCAAGCTTCTTGACGGTTTTTTTGAGGTCATGAACGGTTTTGTAAAGATCATCCATTTCAGACCGCAGTGCAATAGGCAGGTCGGTTAGATGCATTTCCATCACCTTGAAAAAATGCGATCTGACGTTCAATGCGGTGTCTAGCAATTCACCCTGAAGTTTGGCAAATTCTTCGGTTTGGAATAGCTTGAAATAGGATTGTTCGCTCGTGTCAATCCAAATATCAAAAAACTCATCAAATTGTTTAATTTCTTCGCCTGAAGTAATTTTTTGCGCAAGCCTTTCCACAACCTTATCCATGGCCGTCATGCCGGTAATATAAATGGTATGCTGATATTCGGTATTCTTAGCCGCATACACCGTCAGGTCGTCAAAGCATTTTAAAATCAGTTCAAATTTTTCCCTGTCCTTGCCGACGGGTGGCACATGAAATATCCTTCCTATAGTATTATCGAAGGCATTGAACATGGAATGGAATATTTGGATGAAGGACTCGGGATGCCCTTGTACAAACTGCGGGTAGGCATTTAAGCTTGCTTTGGACGCCTCTAGCCAAGGCGTGGCAAATTGTTGTCCCGAACCCGATAGCAATTCAAGAAATTGAACGGCTTGATTGAGCATTAATTTGTTGGCATCGGGATCAAAACCAAATACTTTATCGATAAGTTCTTTATATTTTGCGGGATCGACAAAGTCTTTATAGGCTTCTGGATTCAAGCTCCTTTCCTGTGCTGCTTTGACGAGGGGTGCCCAAATCTCATAGAGCTTCATGTAAGCATTCGACCCGCCTAGCATTTTGCCAAGATTATCTTTGATGGTTAGATTGCCATTACTCGCTTCCGACAAGGATTTCATGACCGCTGAGGTCCATGACGAATAAATATTATTGAGCCCTCCCGCGTCGCCGCCGAAAGAAGGGTATTGTTGACTAAAAAGTTGCTGAGTCCGCTTGGTGTTTTCAATAAAACCATCGAACAATTTTTCTTGAGTTTTGATCCAAGTTTGAAAATAACTTTCTGGATTTTCCATAGCTGATTCCCCCTAGGGTTAGCTTTTGATTAGGCTATCATTACGCCGGAATGCATTGCCGAATAATTAAGGGCCAGGAGGGACAGTGCTTGTCCTTCCTTAGGCCCTGATGGTGTGTTGCGAGAAAAAAGCTACTTAGGGCTAGCCTTTTCCAGATATTCGGTAAATACTTTGACTAACTCTTTGCTTTGTTCAATCTGATTTTCCAGCGTCTTTCCCCATGATTGCTGAAGTTTAACCACTTCATCATTGAACAGTTCAGAAGTATTAATCATAGTGCCTATCCATGTATTAAAGAGTTTAAGCATTTCCTGTGCGTGAGGGTTGTCAACCGACCCCGCTGTGCTGAAAAAGGACTCCTGTGATTTTTTCATCGAGTCTAGCCAGTGCGCTCGAAATACTTCCTGCGTCTTGAGTGAAGTCTCAAGAAATTCCTTTTGGGTTTTAGCCCATGCGTCAAAAAACTCTAAGCCTTTATCCATTTTCGTGTCCTCGTCTGTGTAGTGAGTGATTAACGATTGATTGTTGGCATCGCCAACGTTGTTTAAGTAGTCGTTTTGAATTGACGAATGGCCTCAAAAAAGGTATTCGTCATTTCGGTGTTCACCTTGATTTGTTTGTCAATAATGTCATGCCAAGCTTGCTGCGCTTTTTCACCTCCTTCGGTAAAAAGGTTTAATTGCAGGTCCTTGATCATATTCCTCAACAAAGTGTTCTCTTCTTTTAATTTGGTATTTTCGTCCATGACTTGCTTATAGTTGATACTCGGAACAAAACCCATCATCGAATACCAGTCCGTCATTTTTTCCAGCATGTCACCAGAAAACGGAAAGGTTTTGCCATATTCGGACAATCCCCAAAACTTTTTGGCAGACTCTATGCCTTCTTGTTGGGCTTTGCTGACAAACTCGGTCAAACCGGTTTTGAATAATGGGTTCCCAAACAGGTCCATCATGTTTTTGAAAATATCTTCGTTTTTATACATTCTATAGTGCCTTGAATTGGTGGCCGGTTTTGTGGTTAATGGAGGGGGAAAGTCATTCTGCACTTTCACTGTTTGGACTCTCCGCCTTTTCGTCTGGGCTAAGCGGGTCTAGCATGTCACGGATTAGAAATTCTTTTGAACCCGTCGGTGATTCATTGGGTTTCCAATAAGCCCATGGATTCAGCGTCATTTTGGCGAACATCTCAATATCTTTGATGGAACCGATTTGTTTGAGCCAGTAACCCACCAAGCCAAAATAGTTTTTCAAATCCCAACCCGAACTCACCAAGAAAGGCATGACCCGATTGACATCCCTGATGTAGGCTCTCAACACATAGGCCACGTTGATATCCGGGTCCCCAAACTGGCTTAGGTGCGCCCTTAACTTTTCGTACTCTTCTTCATCCAACCTTAGTGTGACTGGCTTGAGCGCCATGATGCCTCCAAGACCTAACAATGTATGCTCATCGTAATACTAACGTAATTTGAATGTCAAGAAAAAAATCGCGACCGCTACGCGGTGATTAAAGAGCAAGATCAAAAGCAAAAGAAAAAAGCAGAAAACAGAAAAGCAGGAACCAGAAATCAGAAGACAGAAAGCAGAAATCACCAGGGAGAACCCAAGACAACCCGAAACCCAAGAGAGTCGTAACGAAGGTAAGGAAGGAGCCTGACGCGGATCGCACAGCGAAGGTTGACCGTCCGATCGCCCCAGGAACCGCCGCGAAGCGTTCTTTCCGCGCTGCCCCCCAATATTATTTTATTTAGTGGCATGGGTTTTGCATATTCATTTAGACACCATTCCCAAACATTGCCCGCCATGTCCATCGGCCTTTCATCGGGCCAGTCTTGGGCATACAGGCCCACAGCTATGGTTCGATTCAACTGACTTTCATCACTGTTGCAACGCCGTTCCTGCCAATCCTGTCCCCACGGGTAGGTGTTGTTGGAATTGCCGTGGCAAGCGGCTTGCTGCCATTCCCATTCGGTTGGCAGGCGCACATCTTGGCCCAAGCGCTGGCTCAACCAGCGGCAATAGGCCATCGCTTCAATCCATGCCACATTGACCGCCGGGTGATTGCCATAAGCCGGGAATTGCCGACCGGGTTCTTGGTAATAACGTTTCGGCAAGCCTTCCCACCAGCGGGGATGGGCGTAGCCGTCTTTGGCATCAATAAACAATTGATATTGGGCTTGGGTGACGGGGTATTTGGCAATCCAGCCCGCTTCCACGTCGAAGCGACCCGCGTCGTTTGCCAATTCCACTGTTCCGGCTGGAATGGGACACCAGACGAGGTCGGGCAGGCTGTCTTGAACTCCCACCCCTGGCCGTTCATCGCCCAATAAGGCCAAGCGCACACCGATAGTGGCGCGGAGTTCATGGGACGTGTCCGCTTGCCGAATCAATGCCAGCATATCCTCACGCTGCACCGGGCCGAGGAAGCGGGTTTCCATTTCCGTGGGCTGGTATCGCAAAGCCCGAATCATCGCCCCTGCTTCCAAAGCCAAGGGGTCCAGCCAGCGGAAGGCTTCCGGCTGGCCACGTCTTACCCATTCCTCCGCATCGCGTTGCAAGCGCTTGCGCATCAGCAATTGGTCTTTACGCCCATCAATCCAGTCTTTCAGCAAGGGCCAGTTGCGGAACAGGGCTTCGTGGGCGACTTCCAAGGTTGGCTCACGCTTGGAATCGGGGGAAATATCGGTCAATAGCAGACGCGCTTCAATAAACGCTTGAATCAGTTGCTGCGCGGGAGTGGTTTGATTGGTTTGATTGTCATGGCCTAAACCCCAAACAGTTAAAGGCACTCGCCGCCGGGTGGCTGCGCCGCTGTGTTCGTCAATTTCCACCAATTCGCGGAACACTTCGCCCAATAAGTCAGACTTGGATTGTGGCATTGACAAATCCAAGGAACCAAACACCTGTTCGGCTTTGTCGGCAATCGCGCCTTCGATGCCACCAAAGGCTTGATACGCTTGGCTAGGCATCCGTTGCCCTTCTCGTTGCTCATACAACCGTTCCAAGGCGAAGGCCATCAAGGCCAAGTTGCCGGGTTTTAGCCCGGTGTCTTTGACAATCTGCTCCGCCAGCCCAGCCTCAAATTCCAGCCCAGCCAGCTTGGCCGGCCCTTTGACCATCGCTTGCAAATCCTCCGCATCGGGTGCGGCTAACAGCAATTGCCCCGAATTAAACCAAGCCGTCATGTGCTTGCCAAACGCCTCGCAATCCATGCAAGCCCCGAGGAACTCCGCCCGCATCGTCGCCACGACCCGCACTTTGCCAGTCGCCATCAAATCGTCCAGAGCATCAATGAAGGGTTTGCGCAAATTGGGCGCGACCAAGCTGAACAATTCCTCGAATTGATCGACAAACACCAATAGCTGCGAGTCCGACTCGGTTTTTAAAACCGAGTCGGACTGTTCTAGCAGTGGTTGCAATGCCGCCCCACCCGCTTGCAGGGCTTTTTTGACCGGGGTGTAACGTTCGTTTAAGGCAGTGGCGACGGCCTCAGCTAATACTTTGACCGGGGTGAAATCCTCATCGCCATGGTATTGTGCCGGGGTTATCCTTTCCCAAAGCCAATGGCTGAAACCACCGACTTTCCAACGATTTAACTTCGGCAATAAACCCGCCCAAACCAAGGACGATTTGCCCGCCCCGGAAGCGCCGACCACGATGACGAAACGTTGGTCAGCCAGTTTTTTCGCCAGTTCTGTTAACTCTGCCCCGCGCCCGAAAAACACATCGGCTTGCTGGTCTTTCAGTGCTTCCAATCCACGATAAGGCGGGCCTTGGGTGGCGATATTCCAAGTCGGTTCGGGGTAGGGTTTCGGCGGAATGGGAGCCAACGGGTTCCGGCATACTTCAAGCAAGTCTGCCAATGCGCCAGAGGCATTCTCGCGAAAATCCACATAATCATACCGGCTGATGGTGTCTGGAATGTTGCAATCATTCAATAATAGCGGGATAAAGCGGCGGTCATGCTTGGACGGGGAGCGAAACAGGCTTGTGTGACTTTCCATATTCACCCAATCCGATTCCAAGGCATCAGACGAAAAACACATAATCAGTGTGCGTGAAGCCTCCAGACCCTGATTAATGACGAGTAAGAAATCATCGCCCGGTTTGATGATCCAATCGTCAAACCACACATGCAAACCCGCCTTTTGCAAATGCTCGGCGAGTTGTCGGACGCGGGTTCGGTCCTTGGAGCTATAGCTTAGGAATACATCGTAAGTGAATTGGGGTTCCATGTTGGGTAACGCTTGGATGGCTATTCATCTCCTTATTATCCATGATTTGTGCGTGAAACTCCAAAATGGGTCGGGGTTGCAGCAATTATCATTATGGCTAAAACGCCGTCATTCCGGCATGGACTGCCGGAATCCAGTGCCATGGACGGTAACTTGTCGGTGCATAAGTGTCTAATTAAACATGACTGGCAAATCCTAGTTTCACGTCCCTGTGACTGGATGCATTCGGAACATCCCTGTCCCGAACCCTACGGGCGGCTGTGCCGTGCAAATCGGCTGTCCTGCCGATTTGTCCTGCTTCCCGGCAGGAATGACGGTTTATACATCAACGCTTTGCCTCATAATGAGAATTGCTGTCGGGGTTGTAAATCCCAACCCAAGCGCCTTGTTATTCAAACTTAAGCACAAATTCCACGCCCCGGCTGAAGGTGACGTTTGCGCCCAAGCCCAGAATGGACAGCTTGCCCGTTGGCAATTGCAATTGGTTTCCCGGCGCGGATAATTTAACCCCCGCCGATGCGGAAGGAATTGACAAGGTGTCGCTCTGGCTGGAAGCCCGAAATGCTTGGTTAGGCGTGTAACCATTGAAGGTTCGGAAAGCCAAACCGACTGGATCGCTAATGACGCGGTTATTAATCGCCGCTGGACCTTCGGCTTCGGCCTTGAGCTTGAAGCCAATGCCAGGGTCTGACAGTTCAAAGCTGAAATGCAACTTGCCTTTCTTTTCCTCGATTTCAACCTCAACTTTCGCCAATCGGGCAGACCCTGGGCCAAAGGCTGCATTCAATTCGTTAATGTATGCCGATGCCTCAAATGCCGGGAACACGATTTCCGATCTAGGCGTGGCGAGATTGTTGTTCAACGCGGTGACCGTCACCAATAGCGCCGAGGTTGGGCCATAGGTGGGACCACCGACAGTGGGTTGAAAACGCTGGTCAAGAAACAAGTTTAAGGTCACGGTAGCCGTAGACGATCCTGCCGGGGTGGCAATCGCGACAAAGCCCGGAGGCAATGCCGCCTGTAGCTGATCCAGTGGAACTAGTACGGGAATGGCGACTTGGTAAGTCCTCACGCTACGGTAGGTGTAACCGTCCAGCAAGGGCGATTGCGGTGGCTGCGTCCCCGGTGTTAATAAATCATAATCATAGGTCGGAGGTGGACCTTCAACCGCAGAGCCAGTGGTTGCGAAAGTTAGAAGTTGAGCAAGCATAAATGCAAGCATCCCAAATTTAGACAGTATTGGTTGTGGCTTGGATGTTGTTGGCATATCGACTCCCGCTGAGAATAAGCTTGTGTGAATGAGAAAAACACTTGCACTGTCGGGTTAGTAGTGGCTGATGTTACGCAGCAGCATTGGATTGGAGCGTCAAAGCTTGCTTTGACAGGCGAAGCAATCTTCTCATTTCCAATGCTATTTTCAAAGCACGCTTGGACGCTCCCGTTTCGCTAGCTCTTGTCAAAGCAAGCTTTGACGCTCCCGTTTCGCTAAAAATTAGCAACTTTTGCGTCCGTGCGTAACATCAGTTAATAACCTAGCAATGTAGTCTGAGAATAGGCTCATCTACAGCTTGCGTCAACATTTTCACGAACGAAAAAACTGCTGCATCACTTTAATCATCAAACCATGGTCAATAACGCCGGCGCTTTCGCGGGCGCTATGCATCGCCCACATGGGATTGCCAACATCCACACAGCGCACCCCCAAATGCGAGGCCAGTATCGGCCCTATCGTGCTTCCGCAAGCCAAGTCGGTGCGATGGGCGTATTGCTGCCAAGGGACATCGACGCTTTCGCACAATCCGATGAAATAAGCCTCGGATTCGGCATTGGTGGCATAGCGTTGATTGGCATTGGTTTTGATGACCGGGCCGGCATTGACACGAATCTGATGCAATGGCTCGTAAGCGGATGGAAAATTGGGGTGATAGGCATGAGCCATGTCTGCGCTGATAAAAAAACTACGGGCCATCGCTTGGCCTAGCGTATCCCGGTCCAATCCGCAAGCAATGCGTTCCAGCACATCGGATAGAAAACTGCCACCCGCGCCATGGGCGCTTTCGCTGCCCACTTCCTCATGATCGAACATTGCGCACACACAGGTTGCCTCGGGTTCGTTGACGCTGAGCAAGGCAGTCAAACTGGAATGACAAGAAGACAGATTGTCCAATTGGCTATTGGCGATGAATTCTTCCTGCGGACCCCAAAATGCACCTTTTTGAGTATCATAAACATGAAACTCCCAACTGATAATGTCTTTGACCTCCACCTTGGCTTCTTGGGCCAGTAAGTTGCGGAATTGCTCAGGCGGCAAAGCCTCTTGCAATTCACTCAACAATAAGGGCAATTCGGTTTGTTTGTTCAATTTCAAGCCGTCTTCGTTGACCGTGCGGTTCATGTGAATCGCCAAATTGGGCAAGCGAACCAACGGACGGGCGAAGCGGATTAAGCGGGTTTGCAATCCTTTTCGTCCACGCACGACGATGCGACCGGCTAGGCTTAAGTCACGGTCGGTGAAGGTGGCAAGTATGGCCCCGCCATAAACCTCCACGCCTAATCGAGACATTCCCTCGGCGGCGTGAGGGGCGCGGGGTTTAAGGCGCAAACCGGGAGAGTCGGTGTGAGCGCCGATGATGCGAAACCCGGTCCAGTCCGGGGTTTGCGTCCCCACGACAAAGGCAATTAATGAAGACCCGCCCCGCATGACAAAATACCGGCCTCCGTTTTCCAACAGCCAGCCTTCTTCTTCCCTTAACGATTCAAAACCATGGCTTTCCAATCGTTGCGCCATCGTGGCGGCGACATGCCAAGGGCTTGGGGATGCATCGATAAAATCCAGCAATTCTTGGGCTTGCGCCCGGGCTTCAGGTGTGATGTTCATGGATATTCCTAAAAAAAGACTACTAAGTTAAGCTTGAACGGAGTGCAAGGCTTGCCTTGCACTCCATGATTTGGCAAAACCAAGCCCTTAACGATGGCAGTGCCTCAAAGCATGGGTATAAGCCGTAAACACAGCTTCCCCAAAACAAACCAGATAGACTTTCTCCATCTGCTGGTTGGATTGCAGAGCTTCTGCAATCGTCTTGACGGCAATTTCCGCAGCTTGTGCAATGGGATAACCATAAACCCCACAGGAAATAGCCGGAAAAGCGATGCTGGCAAGCTTGTGTTGAGCGGCAATGTGCATGGCATTCCGGTAACAGGATGCCAGCAATTCGGCCTCCCCTTCATGCCCACCTAACCAGATTGGGCCTACCGTGTGAATGACAAAGCGGGCTGGCAAACGATAGCCCGAAGTGAGCTTGGCTTGACCCGTGGGACAGCCGTTGAGGGTTCGGCATTCGGCCAACAACTCAGGGCCGGCGGCACGGTGGATGGCTCCGTCCACACCGCCTCCGCCCAATAAGGATTCATTCGCGGCATTGACGATGGCATCCACCGCTAAGCGGGTTATGTCATCTTGGATGATTTGGATTCTGTTCATACAACCAGCCTTCCTTTATGTTCGGCAGGATAAATGGTGGCTTGAATACCGGAGTTGAAAGCAAGATAGTCGCTTTCTATCCCATCGCTAAATATTACTCCATTTTCAGCCATTTCAGATAGGATTCTGAGTGGCTTGTCTTTGGTGACTTGCCCGAATACCAAGTTCGACGAGGAATTTCGGCTGGGGAAGGGTTCGCGGACCGAAAATAACAGATAATCCGCATTCCAAGGCATATTCCCGGCAGAACTATCCACAGGCTTAGTTTCCCCCATCTGGGAAATCAATTGGGAAGCGCCGGCAATGATGCTTTTCAACCAGCCAGTGGAACCCAAACCCGTCGAGATGATAATACCGCTTGAAGATTGACGCTCCTGCTCACGATCAATATGCAAAGTGTAACGTGAAGAGGTATGGGTTTTTTGCCCGATGAAGAAATCATTGACCGCCATCAAACGCTGACCGTCGTTTAATTCCACTTGAGCAAGGGTAACCTCCTTGATCGGTCTTTTGCCCTTGAATACCTCTGTCACCACGCTTTGCAATTGCCAAACCACGAAGGGCAACAACACACCATCCCAGCGAGCCGGATCAGAATTAACTCCAATCAAAACCTGATTGGAGAGATATTTTAAGGTATTGGCGACAAGGCCATCTTGACCTATCGCAATGACGACATCATTGGCCCCGAAAATGAAATTGGGTAATAAAGTTCGGTCCAAGGTTTGAACACGGCCTATGCCAGATAGTTTTGCAAGGGCCAGTTGCAAAGTCTGATAATAGGTTTCATGCTCGCGTTGATAATCCGAAAAGTCAGCCCCCAAATGTTCGATGTAAAACTTGGCTTGGGCGACTGTGTTAAACCGGGTCACCAATTCATCCAGCCTAGTCTTGCGGGTGACCACAATCAGCTTGTTCTCGGATAAGCGTTCCATGTTTATTGCACGTTGTTCTTTTTCAACAGTTCTCGCAACAAGTCTGGTGAGATATTCAATTCGCCAATTTTGTCTGCCTTCTCGGCCAAGCCTTGGAAAGCCAAAGCAATCAAAGTATCAGGGGACATGCCAACCGAAGCAAGTGATTGCAAGATGCCGGGATTGACGTTTTGGAAGGCATCCATGAGTTTGGCGACCGCATAGGCTTTTGCATCTGATTCCGCCTTGGCATTTTCCACCGCCAAATGCACCAGTTCCTGTTTTTGGCCTTCCAATGTGATGTTGAAACTCATCTGGTTCGCCTCCAATGCATGGCGCTTTTCTTGAACGGCTTGTTCGGCTTCCATTTGAGTTTCCCGAATTTGCCGTTTCTTGCGCTCGACAGCAATTTCGGTATTCAATTCGTTTTCCTTGATAATCCTTTCCTGTTCCACGGCAGAATTACGGCGAATATAAATCGCGTCATCCGCCTCTTTTAATATCTGTTCGCGAGCTTCCGCTTCCAAGGCACGGGAAGTTTCCTTGGTTGGCAAAATGGCAAGGATGGCAACCCCCAACACTTCAATGCCTAATAGCACTATTTCCTTTTGCGTTCCAATCGCGTTATTTATCTTGAGGGTCAGTTCTTCCGTCGAGGTCAGCGCTTGTTTAAGGACAAGGCTGCTGACTTCCTTTTTAATCAGGACATGGACAATATCGATGATGCGCTGGGACAATTTGTCCGGGTCGTCGGACAGATAGCCTTTCCCCGAACTGTTCAAGGTGTAGTTTAATAAAGCCGAGGTTTTTTTAACGTCAATGATACGGAAAGTGACATGGCCTTGAAGGGTGATGGCCTGAAAATCCTTGGTTGTCTCTTCAAATATAAAAGGGGACTCCAAACTACTGACAGGAATCGCCACCAATGAAGTCGTCGGGGTATAATAAAAAAACGAAAGCCCCAGACCTTCATGGACGATTTGACCCTTTTGGTATTTCAACACATACATATTGGGTTGAAATTTAATAAATTTGATGCCGAACATATCAAGCTCCTCGAATATCGCCTAGTGACAGATATTATATCACTCGGATAAATTCCCCCAAGGCTTCCCGGCTGGAACCCACCACCAAACGTTTGCGACCATCGCTTATTTCCACCTGACCAGCGGCCTGAATGGTTTCACCCATTCTGGCCTGACCGGTGTAAGTTTGGGTAAAGCTGAGGATTTCGCCGATGTCTGCATGTTCGATCAAGTAGCGGGCAGGTTGCTCAAAAGAACGAGAGTCATCCAACACCTTGGTTTTGATTGTCGCTGGTCCGGCCTTATGCCAATCGATAGGCGGTTCCTCAATCGCATCCTCCACAATCAGGGCAAGGTCGAATTTAGTGCCATCGATCAAGCCCATATTGCCCTTGCGACGCTCGTGCCAGAGATACTCTTCAAAGCTTAATTCACAACCGCGCCGGCTATAAGCATCTTTCCAAGCCGGTTCGTCTAAATCGGCTAACAACCCTGTCTTTTTCAACTCACGTACCCTGGCTAATGCTTGGAAAAAATAGTCACTGCCATAGACCACCACATCGATATCCGACGTCGAGGTTTGTCGCCCAATCAACAAGGAGCCAGTAACCCCCAAACATTCGACTGGCAACCCTGCCTCCACCAAGCTCTTCACTAGGCTAATCAATTTGCGTTCAATGCCATCCTTGGCACCTTGTGCCAATAACGCTTGCACACGCTTTCTGGGTTGGTGATGTTTGAGGATGCACTCGAACGGTAAGGCGTGTAAATCGGCGTTCAGGCGCAAGGAATGATGTAAATACTGGGGGAAAGAATTGCGTAGAAGAAGATTAGCCGGCGTGGTCGCTAGTTTGCCTTCAGGTCCATAACGGAGGAAACACAAGGCTTTACCGTCTTCGATAACACCATCAACGACAGCGAATATAAGCCCTTCCCTTGTTTCGATGAAGTCTCGCGGCAGAAAAATCATGCGTTTCTTCCGTCAACAGTCAAGCGTTAAAAATTTCTAGTTTGACGGCATGGATTGTAGGGGCGGGTCCTTCCGCCCTAGTGGTCTGTTTATTCGCTAACCCAAACCAATTCAACACGGCGGTTCTTGATACGGCCCGCTTCAGTGGAGTTGTCGGCTATCGGATAGGCGGTACCGAATCCTTTGGCGATCATCTTATTGGCGACGCCTCTGGATTTCAGATAATTCACAACCGACTCCGAACGTCGCTGTGACAGCCTCAAGTTGTGCTCTGCTTGCGATTCCTTTTCCAGGCTGGCAAAACCTCTGACTTCGATGGTCTTCTTCAGCGGATAGACGCTGAGGTCGTTGGCCACCTTGTTCAGAATGGTCTTAGCGGTTTCGGTCAATTCAGGCGAGTCAAAATTGAAGTTGACGCCTTTCAACTCGATCTTGATTGGGCAGCCATATTCGTCAACTTTCGTGCCTTTGGCGGTGCCTGGGCATTTGTCGTCGCAATTGTTGACGCCGTCATGGTCGTCGTCTTTGGTGGCGCAGTCATCCACCGGAGCCACAGCCGCCACTTTGGTGGGCTTGTCGCCTAACGGAACCATGAAGCCGACATTGACGAGCAGATCATTAAACACACTTAGGCCGGACGCAGCATTTATTGATGTTGGCCAAGTATCCAAGCGGTAACGCACGTCAGCCCGCAGCAAGAAATTATCTAAAATTTCATAGGTGGCACCGAGTCCAGTCTCGAAGATGAATGAAGCGGTCGAATTGCCACTACCTTTAGAATACCTAAAAAACTCCGGCTGATTGCCCCACCCGCCTGGTCCATACGGCCAAAAAACGGGCCCTTGGGGGAAACGCAGACTGGTGTTCATGCCACCGACACCTGCGACCACATAGGGGGAGAAGGCATCACGGAAGAAAAAGTATTGCAAATCAATCGTACCGCCCGTGAAGTCGGCATTGTAGCGATAAAGATCCTGATTAAGAGTATCCATTGACCTAGGGCGACCATTGAATTGTTGCCAGAAGCCTTTGACTTCAATGTTGAAATGCTCATTGATGATTTTGCCAATCCCCATGCCTCCACCCCAACCATCGAAGGAGTTGCGGTTACCCCCGCCATGGACATAGGTTCCAAAAGGGGCGACATAAAAGCGATCATCTAGGAAATCATCATCCGCTTGGGCGGTGGTCAATCCTGCAAGCACGGTAAAAATCAATGCAAAAAACTGTTGTCTTGACATGGTCACGCTCCTGTAATATATTTGCAACAATTATTATCAAAATAACAACAGTGAGGATAATATAGGAGCTTGGCATTTATTGCAATGGAATCTAAACTAAAATTAACTGTTTGCAATTCACCCGACTAAAACCCTAACGCCCTAGCTCCTTGATAAAACACAAAACTGACCGCCCAAGCCAATAGCAAAGACCAAACGATGGATGCAAACATGAAGGCAACACTTTTCGATTCGTTGCGCAAGGTTGCCACGGCGGACAGGCAGGGAGTGTAAATCAGGGTAAACAGCATGAAGCTATAGGCTTGCACCCAATCCAGTTTCTGCGCCATCAAGCCCATCAAAGAATCCCCTTCCAAGCCATAAATCGCAGCCAAAGAGCCAATGACAATTTCCTTGGCGACAAAACCAAAGATTAAAACGACTGACAATTGCGCGTCTATGCCAATCGGGGACAATACTGGAGCCAGCCAAGTGCTGATATGACCGGCCAAAGTTTCAGCACTGGCAGGAGGCACATCGAAAGGCACATGAGTCAACACCCAAACCGCCACGACACCTAGGGTGATGAATTTGGATGCCCGTTTGAGGAAATGGCGAACCTCATGCCAAGCCCTCAAAATGATTTGGCGGGTGGTCGGCAGTCGGTACGGGGGCAGTTCGATGATGAAAGGTTCCGTGCTAGGAAAACGGTGCTTAAACAGCAAGGCCGTCAGTAATGCAGTGGCAAAACTCAAAAGATAGAGGCTGAATAAGACAATAGGCGCGGCCTGTGCGGTGAAAATAGCCGTGATAAGAAATAGGAAGACTTGCAAACGCGCCGAACACAAGGAAAAAGGAATGACCAACATGGTGAGTAAGCGCAATGAGCGTGAGCGCATAATGCGTGTACCCATCAAAGCCGGCACATTACAGCCAAAACCCATGAGCAGCATGACGAAACTTCGCCCGTCCAACCCCATCTTAGCCATGATCGCATCCATCAAAAACGCGGCACGGGACAAGTAACCACTATCCTCCACGACTGTCATCACTAGGAAAAACAATATAATGACCGGCACGAAAGCCGCGACAGTACCTACACCATTATAAATGCCGTCCAGTAACAAGCCTTGCAGCCAAGTCGGCAAGCTGGCAAGCATAGGCTCCAAACCCAAGGTGCGAGCCTGTGACAACACCCAAGCCATGCCGTCTTGCATGGGTTTGCCTAGGGTGAAGATAAATTGGAACAGCAAGAACATGATGAGGAAAAACAGCGGCAAGCCGAATAAAGGATGCAGCAGGATACGATCCAGCATTGCCGTCATGCCCACGGGCATGGTTTTTGGGATTTGCACGGCTTCGCTCATGATTTTTTCCATGGCGGCTTCAATCTCATCGTCAGCCCTGAGATTCTCGCGTAACATAGCCGGGTCGGTTGGATGACTGCTCAACAAAGCCTTGGCAATGACAGAACTAGCCGATTTGAAACCTTCGCCATATTTTGCGCTAATCCAAGCCACGGGCATGTTCATACTGGCAGCCATCTTTTCGATGTCCACAGTGATGCCAGCCCGTTTAGCCTCGTCTGCCATATTGAGCAATAGCACAGTCGGCAAACCTAATTGCTGGGCTTGCAAGGCTAGGCTCAGTTGCCGCTCCAACTGTACGCCATTGAGGACAATCAACAGCAAATCCACGCAATTGTTCTCCAAAAAGTCACGAACGACTTTTTCGTCTTCGGAGAATCCATGGAAATCGTAAATGCCGGGCAAATCCACCACACGGACAACTTGTCCATTCAATGGGATTTTTGCCGCCATCAAATCAATGGTAATGCCAGGCCAGTTGCCAACCCGTGCGGATGCGCCCGTGAAACGATTAAAGAAAGTGGATTTGCCAGTGTTCGGCATTCCCAGCAAGGCAATGCACTTCATCGCATCGACTGGCGGCTGACTCGAATTTTGTCCGCATCACAGCGACGCATGATAACCTCGGTGGTGCCTATGCGGATTTGCAACGGACCTCTGAACCAAGCGCGTCGGATAAGATGAATCTCTTTGCCGACACGAAAACCGAGCGCCAAAAGCCTATGATGCAAACCCTCTTCGGTGGAAATGGCCCGAATGATGGCGGAATCACCGGGGTGAAGTGAACTGAGTCTGGGTTCTGTCATGACAATACGTCCAAATGATAACGATTCCTAATTATCGCACGGGATCACGTTATCACAAGACATTTTCTGTTTATGAACCGTTCAAAGATAGCAGTGCTTTGATCTCCTTGTCGTCTTGCCCTAATAATTTAACATCCAACAAATAAATCCGTTGGTCAGGAAGCCCCACGCCTTGAACTAAATATTCGCGAATGGATTTGCCACGGGTCTGGGCCAGGCTGCGCAAATCCCCTTCACTCACCACCCATTGCTCCAGTAATTTGCTTTTGGCGCTTGCCAATTTCTCACCACTCAAGGCTTCGTTATTACCTACATCTTGTAATTCAGGCGTGTTGGGGATTTTCGACCGAATTAGATTAGTCAGCAAGCGGGCATAATCCTCTTGACTCAGCGTCAGTTCGTCACTGTCAGAGGGTTTGGACTTCGTCTTTCCCAACTCGATGAGCTTATTGTTTTTTAATTGCCGAGTCAGGTCTTGCTCAGCCAAGATTGAACGATCCAAAGTTTGGTGGGCAGTGCCTTTAATTTCCAAGCTCAATGCGGGTCTTTCCTTTAGCGCCTTGGCAACTTCGTCCAACTTGCCTTTTTGCTCGTTACTCAAATCAGTCTTGCCGGGCTGGAAAGACACTGAGCCGAGGTCTTCCTGGGTTCCTCCACCGCTCACTAAGCCGCCAATCAAATTAAAGGGTGCGGTGACTAATTTGGTGAGCAAAGTGGTGGCGGCATTGCCAAGCAAACTCCAAATATCGATTTGCGGATTACTCAAATCACCGGTGACAGGCAAATTAAGATCAATCCGACCATTGGAATCTTTAAGCAGGGATATGGCTAATTTGACAGGCAAGGAGGTCGCATCGGCACTTTCCACCTGTTCGCCTAAGGTTAAATTGTCGAGGATGAACTTGTTTTCCGCCGTCAACTGACCGTTGGACAGTTTATAGTGGAGATCCATCGATAACTTGCCTTTTTCGATGCGAAACCCTGCAAACTTGCCAGAATAAGGTGACAATGTGGTCAAATTGACATCGGTGAAATTCATGATGATGTCGGTGAATATCTTCACGCTAAACAGATTGATTTTGCCATAGATTTTGACTGGGGAACCTTCGTTCAGCTTGCCTTCCAGCATGACATCCGACTTGGCTTCTTGGCTAGAAGTCAAGCCGCGAATATCGCCAGTCAAATCATGAATATTGACTGAAAAATTAGTCGGTTTGATCGTCATGTCAGTGAAATCGGCGTTGGCTTTGTGGATATGCACAGTGCCTATCACGATAGCTGTCGAAGCATTCGCCTTGCTGCTGGGTGTGGGCTTTGCGGTTGGTTCGACAGTTGTCTTGGCAAGCTTTTCCACCTTGCTTGGCTTGCCCGATTTTTTTGCTTCAACTGACTTAACGGGTGTTACCACCTTGACCGGCTCCGCCGGGGGAGTCTCAGGTTTTGGCGTAGCTAAAGTTGTTTTGCTGGCCGGCGGAGATAGATTTTCCGCGATATTGAATTTTTTGTCTGCGTCGAGTATGGCTCTGATATAAGGCTCGGTGGTGATGATTTCCCGAATACTAATTCGTTGTGGATTTGTCTCAAATACGATTCCATTCAAACGCAATTTTTTCAAATTGATAAAGTCCTTGCCTTCTCGCTTGTCATCCGAGGCAAAATTAGCCACGGCCACATCCCCGGTGAAACGCAACTGTTGATTCTGGCTCTCGTTGTATTCGATGTCGGCATTCAGGTTCAACGCCCCCTTGACCACGTTAAAGCGAACGAGATTGTCAAAATAAGCTTGTAATCCGGGCAGGCTCAAATCATCGACATAAATCTTTATGATTGCTTTGGCCGGAGAAAGATTGACATTACCCTCCAATGCGATGCGTCCATTCATGGTTAGCCCTGTATTCATGCCTATCCAAAAGGGTTTGCCTTGTACCGTGCTAAAATTTTTCAATAGCAGATTTAAGGGCGAAAAGCGCATTGCCACGGGCGGTGTCACGGAAAAATCACGCAGTGCTATATCATTATTATTGAGTTCGATGACATCCGCACCAAACGTCCAAGGTTTACTGGGCGGTTCTTTGCTGGCTGGTTTTGCGGGCGTAGGCGAAGGTTTGACGGCAGGGTTGGCAGGCGGCGGCATTCCGGGCGCTCCAATCGAACCGTTTTGTTCCCGCCAAGCCGCCAGCACTGATTTTTGAGTCGTGATCTTGCCCAGATGCACAGACCTGTCTACAGCACTCAAATCTATGTCATCCAGTTTAATCGAACCGACGCTTGCGAAACGCGGCTTGCCATTATCCTCGCGAATGGGGGTCGGTGATTTCAAATCAACTTTTTCCACATTAAACGTCTTTAACTGCATTTTTAAGACGTTTAAGTCCAAACCCAGTCCTTGCGCATTCGCCGAACCAACATCCACCGGAACGGGAGCCTTTACCCCGACTTTTTCAATGCCGAAGGAAGCCAGTTTGAGTTGATTCGCCTTGACATCGAAATCCAGCCCCAAGGCTTTGAGCGAAGCAATATCGACCGGGTTTGCCGGAACCTTTAACCCAATCTTATCGACACCGATGGATTCCAGCTTAAGCTGGTTGGCCTTAACATCAAAACCAAGCCCTTGCAGCGAGATAGAGGCAACGTCGACAGGGGTTGGGGTTTTCGCCCCGATCTTCTCCACCCCGACGGAAGCCAATTTAAGCTGATTGGTTTTGACATCAAAACCGATGCCTTGCAATTTAATCGAGGCGATATCAGCAGTCGACGGTGATTTGACGCCAATTTTCTCGACACCGATGGAATCCAATTTAAGCTGACTGGCCTTGACATCGAATTCAAGCCCTTCCGCATTGACCGCAGCCACATCAACGGCGGCAGCGCCCTTGAGCGAAATGTTTTCCACACCCAATTTTTTAAGATGGAGCAGATTGGATTTTTGTTGGAAGCTTAATTCTTGAGTCGCAATGGAATCGACGGTCAAAAAAGGCTGGCCGTCTTTGGCGATGTTCAAGCCCTTTATTTGCGCTTCCAATAAGGGAATTTCGAAATCCGATTCTTTGCCATATTTATACTGTAACTTCAGCGATAATAAACCATCCAGCACAACATAGCCTTTCTCGGACACCAGCCAAGCTGCCAAGGGAGCCAGATTCAGGTCTTGCAATTGAAATTCACCGGAAACCGAGGTTTCCTCGAAATGCAAATCACCATCGCTGGAAATGAATTCCTTACCTTCCTCTTCGGCATTCAGTTTAAAACTGGCCGCCGATGCGGAGTTTGTCCCCAGATTGGCAAGGGTGAAATTCAGGGGCGACAACACTTTTTTAAAGCCCAAACCTCTGGACTGATCCTCGAAAGAGAGTCGCCCATCTTTCACATCGAACAAGGTCAATAAAAATGGAAAAGCGCCCGATGAAGACTCCTCTTCCTTGGGCTGGTCGGGTTTGGACAACAGGAACTCGAAATTGGGTTTGCCCTCATGGTCAAATAAGACATTGATTGAGGGGCGGATGATTTTGACATCGGCAACCAAGGATTTGGATTTGATCGAACGCATGGCGTCAATATCCAGCTTGAGTTCGCCAATACTCGCCACTTCGCCGTTATCCGGTGCTTTCAATGAAAATCCATCAATCGCCACGGCCAACTTGAAAGGATCGAACGCTGTCTTTTCGGCATGGAATTGCCCGCCCATCTTTTCCGATACCCTAGGCCAAACTTGGGTTTGAACGAGATAGGGAACCAAATAAAAGCCTACTAGGGCGTAAACACCCACAGCCAAGGCCAAGCCCCCAAAAAGACCTGCAAACCAACGCCATTTATTTTTGAAAAACGTCACCATTCCAAGCCCTCTCTCTAATCTGATTTGATTCAATCCCGCCAATTATGCAACATTGACAAACCTCATCCTAGCCACAACTGCCCCGTTGATTATATACGAACGAGAAAACTTCATCTTTGCTAAAAATTTTTTTGTTTCTTCGCCGATCAGTCGACTATTTTTGACTATACTCAAAAATGATTTCAGTGTTCACAGCAATGAAATCAAGATGCTTCTTGCAATATCCATTGTCAAGGGCAAGCAAGAAACCAACCGCCAGACAATGGCGTAGTGCCTGTGACTGGCAGGTTTCTATTCCAGCATCCCATGAAAAGGAGACTGACCATGAGCGCCGATCTTGTGAAAAGTGACCTGACCCCTGAACTACAGCAAAGGATTCTTAATTTGTTTCAGGATGTTAAGACTCTGATGCCGTATTTGATTAACCTTCCGCCGGAAGATCGTCGGGCATTGCCAAAAATGGGTCCAAAAAGCCGTGCTTTTGTAGACCAAGGCTTGGTGACCGCCGAGCAAAACCCTGGCATTCTGCCGAGAAATTTCGACTTGGAAGAATACCGTCATCATGTTGAGCAACTGAGGCTGTTGGAGCCATTGGTGATGATGTCGGAGCAACTCAATTCTCTGATGGAAGACACATTCATTGGTATGGGCAGCGACTGCTATACCCATACCTTGGTGGTTTACCAAACGGCTAAGATGGCTGGCAAGGGCAGCGGACTAGACCCGCACCTAGACAGTCTTGCCAAGCGTTTTGCCCGTCGTTCGCCTAGCAAAGATGACACGTCTCCCACTGAGAAGTGATAGACGCTAACCGATGCCAGTAGCCCGGACGGAGCCTCCGGCGTAGTCCGGGGGCAAAACCAACAACGCCCGGATTACGCTTTTTTCCCTCCGGGCTACGGCAATAGGGTTCAAGACGGGAAGGTTCGGGAAACAAACTGCGTGATTCCTATTTTGAACCCCAAAAGAGCAGTTAATTGCTTCGACAATCTGCAAAATTTTTTGAATTTTCAGGTTTGCAAGCAGGACCATCAAGCTTTAAACAGCAACATTTCCACTCAAAGCCTGAACATTTCAGCAAAAAGCTCCGCTATTCTTGTTTGGAACTGAATGGCTTAAGTTCAGAACTCAAGCATTGGAGTCAATAACTCCAATGCTTGAGAAAATTTCTCAAACGTTTCAGCTTGGAGCTCAATCATTGGAGTCAATAACTCCAACATTTGAGAAAATTTCTCAAATGTTTGAGCTTGGGACTCAATCATTGGAGTCAATAACTCCAACACTTGAGAAAATTTCTCAAATATTTCAGATCAGATTCCAATCATTGGAGTCAATAACTCCAACACTTGAGAAAATTTCTCAAATATTTCAGATCAGAGTCCAATCATTGGAGTAATTCACTTCAATACTCAACAAAAATTCTCGGATTTTCATTTTTCGAGCCTAAATATTGCTGCTCTACTTTTAAACCGCGCATCATCTGCTGCTAGATCTCGGCAATCTGTAAGCTCTATTTATTTTAATCTAGCGGCTTCCGTCGCAATATGCCCAGCAAGGGAAGAAAAAAATGTCTTGATGTCAGTCATAGTGGACATGGTCGAATATTCACCCGTTTCGATGCTATTTCTTGGTGAACTGATAATGGCTGCTGATGAATAAAGCTGCTCTTTGACAAGCTTTTGACATAGCAGATCATACCGCTTGAGATAGGATGCTCCTTTAAAATCATCAAACACTGGAATTCAATTTGCTTTTGTCTAGCGGCTTCGCGGTTTCTCCAGAAAAGCTTCACAGCTTCATGAACTTTATGTTCGTAATCTACAAGATCGAGTGCCACTTATTCTCCATTGCTTTTGAGTAAAGCTATTTCATCAATGCTTAAAGCATATAATTTGAACGCGGCAGAATCACAAGCTAAGAAATCTCGTTGGATTGCTGCCTTTTTCAATTCAATCTTCAACTCTTCGGGTATAGTTTGCCAATGTGGAAGGCGGATGCGTCGAAGATATTGGGCTTGGAAGCGAAAATAACCACCGCGCATTTTAGTTGAATAAGTCGTTATGAACAATCGGGTGATGCTTGATAAAAGTACTGCCTGCAAAGCGCGTAAGTCCCATGTTTCGCTGGTGACATAATACAGGTTATGATGGGGATAGAATCTGCCTTCTTCAAATACGACGTGTGCCTCACCTTTGATGTCAGGAATCAATAGCTTTGGCTTAAATGCGATGGAAGGGGTTATGCGGTCAATCGTGCGATACCAGTTTTTGGGGGACTTTAAAGCACAATGCCGCTTAGCGATGACATCCCGTCGCGTATTAAGATAATTAGCTAAGTATGGATAATCGCAAAGCTTGACGAGACCGCCTTCGTCTTCAAACGGATTGATGACCCCTTTGCCCCTCCATTGCACTTCCCCTGACTGAATATCATCGGTGGTGACTAAAGGAAGTTTTCTCCCTAGTTCCACATCGAGTGCGTCATAATTCCCAATAAAGGCTTTATCCGCACCTGTGGCAACGCCAATGCCAACCTTGCAACCCGTTTCCTCCAGGGTCGGAAAGTCCGTTTCAAGGCGGCGAATTAGTGTTGTTTGCTTTGAAGATTCCAGTAACCACGGCTCGGCTTGGTGGGGTATTCTGTTCAATTCCCTTACCATGCTTCCATTATTTAAGGGTTGAGTGTGCCGCAATTCCTTTGCAAGCAGACTGAGTGCTTCCCGATCGACCGACGGGCGATAAGCCACCCGAGTGGGCCCCGGTTTTTCACGACTAATTACGGTTATTGCCGGATAGGCATCCACTTCATCATGAAATGCTGGGGTATCCACCATATCCACATAGAATTTTAGATGAAACCGTTCAGCCACTAGCTTACGCAATGGCCCACCATAACGATTTTTCATCCACCGATCAGCACAAATGAACCCTAGATTACCCCCTTCATTCAATGCCAGCAAAGAATGCTCAATGAATGGAATATACAGGTCGGCTCTATCGTATAATGTATGAAACCGCCGCCGATATTCTGCCAGCAAGGGTGCCGGAATTAGTTCTTGGCGGACATAGGGCGGGTTGCCGATGACAAAATCGAAACCACTATCAAACTGTTCCAACAAAAAATCGCCTTGCACCAACCAACGATCTACCAACAATGTGGCTGATGACTGATCAATGCCATCCTGCATAAGTTGTTCAAGTACTTTGTTACGGCTTTTGTGAAATGTATCGCGATGAAGCTCGACAGCGCGGATGGCATTGCCTAATTCATCGACTATTGAGCGTCTGTTTCCTGTAACCTGCCATGATTCCAGCAGTCGTTTTACTGATTGCAATAAGAATTCACCACCGCCAACCGAAGGTTCCAATAAACGCTTTTGATACAGTGGCTTATCTTTAGTGTAGCCAACTAAATCCAGAATAAAATCGACGATTTCAACCCGAGTGTAGATAGCTCCACGCGATTCTGTCTCGTTGCTGACGGCTAAAGATTCGATGGCCGCAGTAAGTATTGGGGGAGGAGAGCTAAATGCTTCAATAAATAAGTCGTAATTTATTAATGGTTTGGATGACAAGAAAAAGATTCCTAATTGAAAATGATGGATATTCCAACGTTATGTCTTATCCCGCAAAAAAACACCCACTTCGCTCACGATGACAAAAATGAATCTAAAACCCCTTTATCGGTTAAGTTGCCGATTAGCCGGTCGGTCTGCAAGCCGTTTTTTCTTTGAAGTGTGGGAATGGCGACTATGCCATCAATCAATCCACGCAATGGTTCATTTTTTAGATCGACAACCTCAAGGCGATAATGATCCGGTGATAAGTTTTCCATGGCTATTCTTAGTTGGGTCAAAGCCTGCTCGGAATTGGGTGTACCGCTAGTGATGTATAGTTGCAGTTCGATCAGGTTGCCCATGTTATTTTTCCTCTTTGATTAGTTTAGCCTGGGGCATTTCAACGCTCATCGAATCTATAGTCACTATCCAATAATTCGTAGAAGTTTTCTAGTGTAACCGGGGGGCTAAACAAATAACCTTGGAAAGCCCTACAACCGTGGGTATACAAGAATTTATGCTGGGCTTCGGTTTCCACGCCCTCGGCAATGACTTCAAGCCGAAGAGCAAGGCCCATGGCAATGATGGTGCGGACAATCACAGCGTCGTCGCGATCATCTATGATGTCGCGTACAAAGGATTGGTCTATCTTGAGCTTGTCAAACGGTAAGCGTTTGAGATAAGTCAATGACGAATAGCCCGAACCAAAATCGTCTAAGGAAATTCGAATGCCCAAGGCTTTCAATGCTTGAATTTTAACAAAGGCATCGCTCAGGTCATCCAGAAAAACGCTTTCCGTCAACTCCAATTCCAAGCGTGCCGGATTGACTTGAAACCGTTGCAGCACTTGACGCACTTTTTCATAAAACAAAGGCTCCCTGAATTGTCTGGCGCTGATGTTGATGGCTAAGTTCATCCCCGCCGTTTTCGGATTGCCTGCCCAATGTTGCAAAGTTGCACAGGCCACTTCCAGCACCCATCCCCCTATGGGGAGTATCAAGCCGGATTTTTCCGCCAAGGGAATGAAATCCAGAGGTTTGACCACATTGTTTTCTGTTGGCAACCACCGAATCAAGGCTTCTGCACAGACTATTTTCCCAGTTTCATCCACTTGGGGCTGATACAACAAACGGAAGTGCCCCTCCTTAAGTGCCAGATGCAATCCAGCCTCGATTTGCGCCCGCATATTGATTTCAAGTTGAACCGATTCGCTGTAAAACTTGCAGACGTTACGTCCCGCACTTTTGGCTTGATAAAGCGCGATATCGGCTTGTTTCATCAACTCGTCAGTTGAAATATTCTGGCCGAAAAACAGGCAAACCCCGCCACTGATCGAAGTGTGATGCCGATTGCCTTCGTCCTCTGGCTGCGGAAAAAATGGCTCGCTTATGCACATGCGGATTTTTTCCACCGCTTCTTCGGCGTTGCCTATGGCTAAGATTTCGTCATTTCCCAAGCCCTCAAGAATGATCACGAATTCATCTCCACCCAGGCGTGATACTGTGTCACTATCCCGAATGTTGGTGCGAAGCCTGTTGGCGACTTCTATAAGCAAGCCATCACCGACATCGTGACCATGAACATCGTTGATGTTTTTAAAGTTATCCAAATCGAGCATGATGACAGCACCGTACTGCCCATTGCGCGCACTGGATGCCTGCGCGTGTTCCAGTCGGTCGATCAACAATCTGCGATTAGGCAGGCTGGTCAGCGCATCAAAAAAGGCCATTTCCCTGATTTTTTCCTCGGCTTCCTTGCGGGCGGATATGTCTGTGAACGTACCTACAAAATGGGTAATTTCCCCTGCTGCACCTTGCACCGCCGAGATGGTAAGCCACTCTGGGTATATTTTGCCGTCCTTTCGTTTATTCAAAATTTCCCCTCGCCAGCTTCCGTCTCTGCTCAGTTGCTGCCACATTTCTCGATAAAAATCGTAACTCTGTAATCCTGAATGGAGGATGGAGGGGGGGTGGCCGATGACTTCGCCGGGGCTATAGCCGGTAATCTTGGTGAATGCTTGGTTTACTCGAAGGATAGTGCCTTGGGCATCGGTTACCATAATCCCCTCAGTCGCCTCGAAGGCAACGGCAGAAATCCTAAGTTCTTGCTCAACCTCTTTCCGATCTGTAATGTCGGTAAAGGATGCTAACACTGCCGAATGACTGGTTTCGCCCTTAGCAGAGATAGGCACTGTATTCATGATGGCCCAACAATCTGGCCCGCCCGAATGTCGGATGCCGATTATGCTGTTTTTTAAGGGAATACCGCTCTGCAAGGTTCGCCAAAATGAGGTTTCTTCGAATGGCATGGGAGAACCTTCTTCTCCCAGAAACTCAATCTGCTGTAAATCGGTCAATTCCAGCCCAATCAGGGCAGGGCTACTCAGCCTGAAAAGTCTGGCCGCCTCCCCATTGCATGACAAAACGCTGCCGTGTTGATCGACCAACATAATGCCTTCACCTAGCGCCTCAATCATGCCACGAAAGCGGTTCTCGTTTTCCCTTAGTGCAGTTTCAACATGAGCTAACTCGGTAATGTCGACCAAGGTAATGACGATGCCCCTGCTTGCCTTTTCATTGTCCACATAAGGCAGGATTCGCCGCAAGAAGGTACGACCATCCGTCAATACCAGTTTGCTTTCAACGGGTTGCTGGCTATCCATAACCTTGGCCAGCATGTCAAAAAACTCGTCATTGCCGACCTTTGAAGTGATATGCCGCATATCCCGCCCTATATCCATAGGCAGCAGATTGAATATCTCAGTCGCCTTAGGCGAAAACAGGCGTATGCTGTAATCACCATTCAAAAAGATCACACCAATATCCGTCGAACGCATCAAATTGCGCCAGTCGGCGGTTAGTTCGTTGAGTTCCTTGATTTTCTGCTCATGTTCGGCGTTGACGCTGTAAAGCTCCTCGTTGACAGAATGCAATTCCTCATTGGTGCTTTGCATTTCCTCGTTTGAGGCCAAAAGTTCCTCGTTACTCGCTTGAAGTTCCTCCCCGCTGGTTTCCAATTCCTCAATGGTGGATTGCAAGGCTTCGCGGGTATGCTGCAATTCATGCTCCAAGCTGAGGATGCGGCTGCGGGCTTCTTCGCTCAGGTCATAGCTTTGATTGGGTGCTGTTGGGGTAATCGAAGGCAATGTTTGCTCTTCCAGCAGCACCATCATGTAATTTGCGCCAGTGGATTTATCGGTGACGGGTTCTGCCGACACATTAAGGATCAGCTTATCCGTAGCATCTTGGTAACGGATGCCCTTCAGCGTCGACCGTTGTGCTTTTTTAAACCCATTTTGAATGACTGAAGACAGGGCAATACGCAAATCACCCTGGGTCAGGCTGACCAAATCATTGCTCATTCGTCCTACGGAAGGTTGCAAGTAACGATTGGCGTTACCGAAAATATGCACCACCTCGCGCCGGTCATTCACCAACACCCCGGTAGGCATATAATTATTGAGCAATTGGTCATAGACCTTAGGCAATTTGTTCGCTGAATGCAAAGGCATGTTGCCCGGCATCCTAATCGGGGCAACCCCAAGGCTCATGCGCCGGTCAAGCGGCAAGCGCGTATCGCTGGATTTACAGAATATTTTCCATTGCCGGTCTAGCGTGTCAAATTCCGAACTAAGCTCTGCGGTGCCTTCGCTAGGGCCGAGAAATAGATATCCATTTGGCTTTAAAGAGAAGTGGAAGGTTGCAATCACTCGATTTTGGGCAACTGGCTCCAGATAGATCAGCATATTACGGCAACTGACGAAATCGATTCGAGTAAAAGGCGGATCTTTTATCAGGTTATGCTGTGAAAAAATCAATAATTTGCGCAAGCGTGACGAAACCCGATACAGCCCATTGGATTCTCTGTGAAAATAGCGCTCGCGCCGATCCACTGGGGTGACGGCAGCCATGCTGTCTTCGCTGTAAACACCTTCAGCCGCTTTTTGTAGGGATTCCCGGTGCATGTCTGTGGCAAATATTTTGATGTTGGGCTCACGCCCTCGCTGTTCAAAGGCATCCAAGAACAACATCGCCACAGAGTAGGCTTCTTCCCCGGTCGCACAACAAGCCACCCAGACCCGCAACTCTTCCTCAGGCGGGTGCGCGTCTAACAAGGAAGGGATAACCCGCTGGGCAATTAGTTGAAAAGCCTCGGCATCGCGGAAAAAGCGGGTGACGCCTATCAATAAGTCCTTGTACAATTTGTCCAATTCGGATTCGTCACGCAGGACTAAATCAATATAATCTTGAAAAACACCCGTGGCTCCCAGCAATACACGGCGATCAATGCGACGGGAAACCGTGGCCGATTTGTAATAGTTGAAATCCAAATCGTAGATTTCGCGCAATTTTTCAAACACCGCCGACACCCCTGTCAACGGTTCGCCGTGACCAGGCCGAAAGTCTAGTAATGAGCGATTCGGGTTTTGCACATAACCGACGAGTGCCATGGGCATCTCCTCGGGCGGCATGATGGCATCGACACAGCCCGTGTTGATCGCGCTACGCGGCATCCCGTCGAACTTGGCGGTCTCCACGCTTTGGACAAAGACCAGCCCTCCCACATCATGCACGTCTTGAATGCCGATGCTGCCATCGGACCCTGTTCCAGACAAGACAATCGCAATCGACTTCTCGCCCCATTCCCTAGCCAATGAGCGAAAAAAGGTATTGATTGGCAGGCTAAGCGGCTGGTCGGTGGGTTTGTCAAAGGTCAGCAGATGCTCGCCTTGCAGCACCATCTCTTTGCGTGGTGGTAGGATGTAAATTGTGTTGGGTTGAATTTCCTCCGGTTCAAGCACGCGAACAATTTTCAACGGTGTGACCCGGCCCAATAATTCATCCATCAAGCTTTTGAAGTCAGGGGACAAATGCTGAATGACGACATACACCATGCCACTATCCACCGGCACGGCGGCGAAGAAACGCTCCAAGGCTTCCAAGCCGCCCGCCGACGCGCCTACGCCAACCAAATAGGGTTTGCCCAGCGGCAACTCTAAACCTAGGCTTGACTTGCTTTCATCCGAGGAAGAATCGGAGTTTCCCGCTTCAACTGCTTTGCTAGGTATGTTCATGGCTGAAAGCTAGGGCTGGTTTTTCGATAAGTTTCTGGTGATGCAGGCTATGTTATCCAAAACAATATTGCATCGATAAAATCGATATGATCGATTATAACTAATGTGCGCCAAGAAAATCCATTTTACCCAATTCCAAGCCCCAATGCCTAAGAATGGCATAGGCCGTCGTGGTGTGAAAATAAACATTGGGCAGGACAAATTCGAACAGATAAGGCAGGCCTTGAAATGAAATATCCCTGCGCCCCACTTTTAAAGTGATCGTTTTCTCCTCAGACCCGTCAATTTGAGCGGGGGGGAAAGTTTCTAAAAAGGCGATGGTCTTAGCGATGCGCATTTGAAGGTCGGCAAAGGTCGTTTCATTGTCTTCAAAGCTAGGCGGTTGTTGCCCCGCCAATCGCGCACCGCAGCCTTTTGCGACATCGGTCGCGATTTGAACTTGGCGGGTCAGCGGATACATATCGGGAAAGAGCCGTGCTTGCAATAACACTACCGGGTCGATTTTTTTAGCCTCTGCATGGTTTTCGGCCTTCTCTAGAATGTTGGCTAGGTTGGTCAGAGCTTTAATCAAAACGGGAATGGAGGCTTGGTACATTGAAATGGTCATGGGCGTGAATCCGTGTTGGATAAATATTGTTTTTTGCCTTGATATGGCAAAACGTGAAAAAAATCGATAAATCGCAGCCTGACTTGGGTTCAGACTTTCTTCATTTTACTCAAAATTGGAATTATTATAGAGTGAAATGACGGCTTAGAATTTAAAATGTGCTAACCGCTGTGAATCGATAGCGATCTTCCTATTTTGACAGTGCTAGCCAGATAGGATTTATGTGGGCCGACTTGATGGCAAAACTATTAAATTAACGAGTGTTGCCATCAAGTGGTTAGATCAGGATTCCATTCATTCGAAGCGTCTTGCAATATCTTCGATGCGATTGACACTCCGATAAAGTGCCAAGCGCCAACCTATAACATTATAGGTAAGCGAAAGGATTTAGACACTAAACTCTTCGAGCCTTCTGCCTTGCTCTATCAATTCCCGCAACCATTTGGGTTGCATGCCACGACCTGTCCACTGATGCTTTGGATTTTCTGGATCGCGGTATTTGACAGGAACTTTAGAACCCTTCCTGGAACTCCCGGCAGCCTTTTCAGGGGAGATTTCGGTAAGTTCCACGGTGTAGCCAATCATGGCAGCCAAATTCTTGATTTGGGCGATTACTTCCTTGCGTTTGCCAAGTTGTCTGTCGCGTAGTGTTTTCTGCGCGGTATCAATCAATTGGGCTAGTTCGACTTCGGAAAGTTCTTGTAGTTTATCGTTCATGTTTGCTCCTGAACATTGGTTGTGAATAATGCTTTATATATTACCCTAGTATAACCGAAAAAATCCAGAGATAAAAACAATAGATTCAGCTTATTTGTGCCTAGAACCAGTTCCCCCCGAAAGAACAATCTTATCAGCATGAAGTTGTCGGTGCGATGACGACTTAACTTCGAAGATGTTGCTTGGTGGGAACTTTAAAAACGGCAAGAATAGACTGTAAAACAATCACTAAAATCAGTTTGTTAAGTTGGCTGAACGCATTGGCAAAATTGGGTTGCTCTTGCCATTTCACTGTGATCCATACTATAGTCTAAGCCTAGATGCAGTGGCAATCGAAGGTACAACAGGCTAATTCTGGCATTTCGAACTTAACTTCTCAACCATAGAATTCTTTATGTCATGCAGTGAATACAAACCAACGTTAGCAATATTTGATTTGGGCAATGTAGTGTTCAATATTGACTGGGAGCCAATGTTTAGGATGTGGAGCTTATTTTCTGGTATTCCTGCCGATGTGTTGAAGGAGAGGGCGAAGCCTGATGCAACGCTTGAGCAGTTTGAACGCAATCAAATCAGCAATTATGAATTCCATCATTATATCAACACTCTGCTGGGAATTAACCTGAATTATGTAGAGTTTTGCGATGGATGGAATGCCATTTTCATGGATGAGAATATGGAAATAAGCCGTCTGCTTCCAAATTTAAAATCAAGCATGCGGGTAGTTGCTTATACCAACACCAATGAAATCCACGTCGAGGCTTGGTCAAAACGTTACGCCCACATCCTGCACCACTTTGACGAAATTTTCATTTCATCAAAAATAGGGTTTAGGAAGCCAGAGCACGAAGGGTTTCGTCATGTGCTAAAGCACTGCGGAGTTGCTGCCTCTGAATGTATATTTTTTGATGATTTTGAAATAAATATTCTAGGCGCCCAACAACTTGGAATCAGATCGGTGTTGGTTGACACCCCCTCAAAAGTGCGTGAGACATTCTTGCAGATGGGCATTGCAGTACTGTAGGAACCCCCAGCAATTCTCATTATGAGGTAAAGAGTTGACACATAACCCGTCATTCCTGCCGGGAAGCAGGACAAATCGGCAGGACAGCCGATTTGCACGGCTCAGCCGCCCGTAGGGTTCGGGACAGGGATGTTCCGAATGCATCCAGTCACATGGACGTGAAACTTGAATTCACCCGCAATGCTTAATCAAATACTTACGAAACCGACCCGTTACCGTCCATGGCACTGGATTCCGGCAGTCCATGACGGAATGACGGCTTCCGCGCCAAAATGAGAATTGCTGGCCCCCCCCTTCCATCGCTGTTTATGTGACAATGACAGTGTAAAATAGTGCGATTGAATGCGCATTGTCTTGCGCCCATACGTTTTTTTGCATTGCGATCTTTTCGATTAGGCCAATGAAATACAAAGATTACTACAAGACCATGGGGGTGGATAGAAAAGCCAGTCCCGAAGAAATCAAGAAGGCTTACCGCAAACTTGCGAGAAAGTATCATCCTGATGTATCCAAAGAATCGGGTGCCGAGGAAAAATTCAAGGAGGTTTCCGAAGCTTATGAAACCCTCCACGACCCAGAAAAACGCGCCGCCTACGACCAGTTGGGCAGTTTTCAGCCGGGTCAAGATTTCCGCCCGCCTCCGGGCTGGGAGCAACAGTTTGGGGGCGATCCATTTTCGACAGAGGGCATAGACCTTTCGGATTTGTTTGCAGCCTTTACCGGAAGAGGCAGGGGGGCGGGGCGTGGGGCAAAAACACCGACGGCAGGGCAAGATTACGAGGTCAATGCCCATATCACCTTGGAGGAAGCCTATACCGGCACTGAATTGGAACTGAGCCTGTCGGCTGCCGAGCCTGACGGCAAAGGTCACATGCGTAGAATTCCCAAGAATTTAAAAGTGCGCATTCCCAAGGGGGCGACCGATGGGCAAAGGCTGCGACTGTCTGGCAAAGGAGGCAAAGGGCAAAATGGCGGGCGAGACGGGGACCTCTACCTCAACGTCAACTTGCATCCACATCCTTTTTTTCGTGTCAGTGGGCACGATTTGTACCTAGACCTTCCCTTGACACCCTGGGAGGCGGTATTGGGCGCCACGGTGCAAGTGCC